>JAHDWY010000125.1 GCA_023384315.1 Candidatus Hydrogenedentota bacterium
TGGGTCTTCGGCGGCGTGCGGTTCACTTCGTCGGCCAAAACGACGTTCGCAAAAATGGGGCCGGGCCGGAATTCGAATTCCTGGGTACGCTGGCTCAGGATCGATACGCCCAGGATGTCAGACGGCAACATGTCGCTCGTGAATTGAACCCGGTGGAATGTCCCCTCGATGGATCGGGCCAACCCTTGCGCCAAGGTCGTCTTCCCCATTCCCGGAACGTCCTCGATGAGGAGATGCCCCCGCGCGAGCAATCCCGCCACACACAGTTTGATCACTTCACGCTTGCCGAAAATGACCTGCTCGATATTATCGACCAGGGAAATAACTCGTTTATCGACAACAACTTCTGGTCTTAAATCCGGCATCTGCGCTCTCTGAAGACTGGACATAGGCACTCCCCGACCGTGTTCGAAACGACGTGCGCGGCGATGGGCCTAACACCCAAGGCCCCCCGCTTATTCTCAGCGATTCTCGCGGGCACAGGATAGGTTTCCATCTATGTATTCCCTCTCGAACCGTTTATGAGTCAAAGGGAATTCTTGTTCCTGCCCTGCCTAGAGCCACCGCTCGAACCAGTCATCCATCATATCGAGCGTGTCCTGGGTTACCCGATGCCCGTCCGAATGCACGAACTGTTCGAGGGCGCCTTGAGCTCCAAGCAATCTATAGACGGATTGCGCTTGTTTCACCGCCTTCGCGCAACTCTTCGTGTTCGAAAACGTATCGTCGTTCAACGCCGTTACAATCAGCGTCGGACACGGCGCAATCCGGGCCAGCAGATGCTCCCAGTCGAATGGGAAACTCTTCGAGTCAACCGCCTCTTTCAGTTTCGGCAAGTGGACAAAACCACCGTCCGAAACCCACCGCTCCGGCTTCTTATCCTCGGCAAACCGGGTGAACGCGCAACTCGCTACGCAACACTGAATGCGGTCATCGTAACCGGCCAGAAAAAGCCCGTTGTAACCGCCAAAACTATGGCCCACGACACCCAGTCGAGCCGGATCCACGCGTTTCGTTTCACACAGCACGTCCAATGCGCGGCTGTGATCGGCCACGTTCTTTCCGATGGCGGACATCTTCGGAAAGTCTTTATAGAAGGATCGTGTATCGAAGGGCTCGTGTTTGAGCGGCACGCGGTCGCCTGCGGTGATGGTGTCCGGCGCGATGGTCACATAGCCTTGCTCGGCAAAGTGACGGGCAAAGGCGAGTTTGGGATCACCCTCGATACCCGCCGGCTCGTCTTTTCCTTGCGGCACGGTCTGGTGGCAACACAGGATGGCGGGAACTTCGTCCTTGCCATCGGGAACGAAGAGCCACGCCTGGACCCGTTCCCAGTCCGTCACGAAGTAGCTGACGCGTCGCCGTGTATAGCCCGGGAAGGACAGCTCATCAAGCGTCTTGAGCTGAAGATCAACCCGCTCCTTCGGAATCTCGCCGACAACGGACGCGACCGCGGTCTCGATACTGACGCGTACCTCCGGCCACTCCGACAGACGCTTTAGTTTGCCCAAATCATGCATAAGGTAATCCTGCTCCGTCCCGAGGCTTCATGCTAGCACCCAACCAACCTCCGTGCAATTGGCATGGTAGAGTTCGGCATGCACCAACTTCAACCACAGACCGGAGGCCGGAGACGGGAGGCGGGCGGGAAGAAATCAGAGCGTGCTTCGCCGGAGCCGGTTTTGTCTGTGTGCGTCCGCCTCTGTAGACATCGCAATCCAATCCGCAATCCCCAATCAAATTGAAACTTCCTTTCTCCATTGCATAGACTGCCCGTTCATCTGCTCGACAGCACAGCAGGAAGGGCCGGGCTTTCATGGGTTGTGTCATCGTAACGGGGTCGGCGGGGCTCGTCGGCAGCGAAACCGTCCGCCGGTTTTGCCTTGAAGGCCACCATGTCCACGGCATCGACAACGACCTCCGCGCCCGGTTTTTCGGTGACGACGCGTCGACGCGGCCCACTGCCAAACGCCTTGCCGTGGAATTCAAGAACTATGTCCATCACCCGATCGACATCCGCGACGAAGGGGCGCTCAGCGCCGTGTTCCAGGAACAGGCCGGCGCCATCGATCTCATTGTGCATGCGGCCGGCCAGCCAAGCCACGACTGGGCCGCCCGCGACCCCCAAACGGATTTCGCCGTCAACGCCACGGGCACCGTGAACCTGCTGGAACTCACGCGCCGCCACGCGCCGGAGGCTCCCTTCATTTTCACGTCGACCAACAAGGTCTATGGCGACGCGCCGAACGCCCTGCCCTTTGTGGAAGGCGATACCCGATGGGAACTCGATCCCGCCCATCCCTACGCCGCGCACGGCATCGACGAATCCCTCTCCATCGACCAGTGCAAGCATTCCGTCTTCGGCGCGTCGAAGGTCGCCGCTGACGTCATGGTCCAGGAATATGGCCGCTACTTCGGCATGAAGACGGTCTGCTTCCGCGCGGGCTGCATCACCGGCCCCGGCCACGCCGGCGCGGAACTCCACGGCTTTCTCGCCTACCTCATGCGCTGCGCCGTGCGCAACCGGGAATACCGAATCTATGGCTACGGCGGGAAACAGGTCCGCGACAACCTCCACGCCCGCGACCTCGCCGAGGCCTTCTGGCAGGTATTCAAAGCCCCGCGCGGCGGCGAGGTCTATAACATCGGCGGAGGCCGCGATTCGAACTGCTCCGTGCGCGAGGCCATCGCGCTGTGCGAAGCAATTACTGGACGTCCCATGACGACCACGACAGTCGACGAACCCCGCCAAGGCGATCACCGTTGGTGGATCAGCGACACGAGGCGATTCCAGTCCCACTACCCGGAGTGGCGTCGCAGGTATGATGTTCCCGCGATCCTCACCGAAATCCACGAGAGTCTGAACGCGCCGGTTACGTAGGCGCAACCACGCATGCACACGAGGCAACACAACGTGAACGACCCGACAAACGATTGGAAACGCGTCCTCGATAGCCACCGGCTGCCGGAACCCGTGTATGTGACGAAACCGACCATGCCCGATCTCGGACGCTACACCCAGGAACTTGAAAGTCTGTGGAAAACGGGATGGCTCACGAACCAGGGGTGTATGCATCAGGACCTGGAACGCCGCTTGGAGCAGCACCTCGGCGTGGAAAACCTGAGCCTCTTCTGCAACGGCACCATCGCGCTGCTGGTCGCGCTGCAAAGCCTGCGGATCAATGGCGGCGAAGTCATCACCACGCCCTTCACCTTCGCGGCAACGCCCCACGTCCTCCACTGGAACGGGGTGACCCCCGTGTTCGCCGACATCGATCCCCATACCTTCAATCTGGACCCGGCCCGCATCGAGCAGCGCATCGGCTCGAACACGCGCGCCATTCTCGCCGTTCATGTCTACGGCACGCCCTGCGATGTGGACGCGCTCCAGACCATCGCCGACCGCCACGGACTCGCCGTAGTCTACGACGCCGCCCACGCGTTCGGCGTGCGCTACAAGGGCCAGTCAATCCTGCGCTACGGCAACGCTTCCGTACTCAGCTTTCACGCAACAAAACTCTACACCACCATCGAAGGCGGCGCCGTCGTCGCGTCGTCGCAACAGCACAAAGAGCGCGTCGACTTTCTCAAGAACTTCGGCATCGCCGACGAGGAAACCGTCATCGGTCCCGGCATTAACGGCAAGCTCAACGAGTTCCAGGCGGCCTTCGGATTGCTTCAACTCGAAACCGTCGATCAGGAGATCGCGCAACGCGCCGCCCTCGCGCGCCTCTATCGCGAACGGCTGGAGACGCTGCCGGGCCTCAAGCTGCTTCCCCACAACAAGGAGGTCACGCCGAACCACAGCTACTTCCCCATCCTGATCGACGAGGCGCAATTCGGCATCTCGCGCGACGCCTTGTATCAGGCCCTGCGGGACTGCAACATCGTCACGCGCAAATACTTTCATCCCCTCTGTTCCCACTATCCCTGCTACGCGGCGCTGCCCTCCGCCCGGCCGGAGAACCTCCCCGTGGCCGAACGCGTCGCACAACGCATCCTCTGCCTGCCCATCTACGGATCGCTCCCGCCGGAAACGGTTGGAGCCGTCTGCGACGTCATCGGGGCGATTCACCGTGCCGCGGTGGCATCATGAAACCGGTTCCCGCCATCGTCATCGGTACGGGCGGCATGGGACGCGAAACGCTCGCGCTCCTCGAAGCCCGCAACCGGAGCGGCGCACAGCCGCCTTTTGAGATTCTCGGGTTCCTGACCAACCAGCAGGATCAACACGGTTCGCAGGTCGACGGCCATTCCGTGCTCGGACCTGAAGCGGTGGTGGCCGACTATCCCGGGGCGCGCAGCATCTGCGCCATCGGCGATCCACGCGCCCGCATCGCCGTCGTCCAACGGCTGACCCAGACCGGCGCCGCCTTCCTGACCGCCGTGCATCCGGCCGCCGTATGCCACACGCAACACGAGATCGGGGAAGGAACCATCATCGCGCCGGGCGCGGTGATCACCGTGAACGTGCGCATCGGAAAACACGTCATCCTCAACAACAACGCCTCCATCAGCCACGATTGCGTTATCGAAGATTTTGTCACCGTCGCGCCGTGTGCTACCGTTACCGGGCACGTACACCTTGGCTATGGCGCTGAACTGGGAGCAAACTGTACGATACTCCCGCGGATACGAATCGGCCGCGGCGCCCTCGTCGGCGCGGGCGCCGTCGTCACCCGGCACGTCGCCCCCAACACCGTCGTCGCCGGCGTGCCCGCAACCGTCATCCGGGAATTCGATCCGGACGAGCGCCTATGAACCGGGCCAAAACGCAACGAAGGATACGATCGGTGGACATGACCGCAACTGCGAATTCCCAATTCGACAATGACATGTCTCGAACCGCGCGACGGTATTCTTGTGTGCTCAACGGCGCCCTCCCCATTCCACCCCGTCCACGGGGAGGGAGCGAGATCTCCATGCCTCGATTGCACCAGAAGTTCCCAATACCAACCATCGCAACAGAGAGCGCAAAAGTTCTCCCCCCGTCCACGGGGGGAGCTAGAGCGGGGGTCTTTCAGTCCCTGCAGAGTGCCCCTGGAAAACTCACCCCCAGTGACC
This sequence comes from Candidatus Hydrogenedentota bacterium, assembly GCA_023384315.1. GTDB lineage: Bacteria > Hydrogenedentota > Hydrogenedentia > Hydrogenedentales > SLHB01 > JAHDWY01. Next base: position 5,065 of record JAHDWY010000125.1, read on the forward strand.
TTGAAAACACCGCTGCAGCCCCTGGCGTCCCCGCTGTCTCTGCTGTCTATAGCGTCTCTTGCGTCCCGGGATCGGCATCCATTCCCCCTTCGAAGGGGGATCAAGGGGGATGTTCTTCCACCCACGCGCGTGGGCCCGAATACACGCCCAAATCCGCCAACCCATACGCCAAGTTGTCAGGACACCCCAATCCATGACCCAGAACCCCCAACCCGACATCACCGCCATCGTCACATCCTACTTCGAGGAGAAAAGCCTCCCCGAATTCTACGGCCAATTGTCCGCCGCACTCCGCGACCTCGGCCGCCCCTACGAGATCATCATGATTAACGACGGCAGCACCGACCGCACTTTCGACATCATGAAGGAACTCTTCGAGAAAGATCCCAACATCTACGCCATCGTCGACTTCTTCAAGAATAGCGGCCAACTCGCCGCCATGACCGCCGGCGCCACCCGCGCCCGAGGCAAGGCCATCCTCTTCATCGACAGCGACCTCCAACTTACGCCCAAAGACCTGCCGCGTCTCGTTGAGAAGTACGACGAAGGCTACGACCTCGTCAGCGGCTACCGCGTCGACCGCCGCGATTCCCCCTTCCGCGTGCTCCCCTCGAAAATCGCCAACATGATCATGCGCCGCGTCTCACAGACCACCCTCAGCGACTTCGGCTGCACCTTCAAACTCTACAATGCCAAGATCCTCCACGCCTTCGATCTCGGCCCCTTCAAACTCTTCAACACCGCCAGCGTCATCTCCCGCATCGGACGCTGGACCGAAGTCCCCGTGACCCACTTTCCCCGTCCCTACGGACGCAGCGGCTGGACCTTCCGGAAACTCTGGCAGTTCAACATGGAGAACATCGTGAACCTCTCCCACAAACCGTTCCAACTCATCGGAGGACTCTGCCTCCTCCTCGCCGCCCTCGTCGCCCTGCGCATCGGCATCGACCTCGTGTTCCACATCAAAATACTCTCCACCGTCACCAACGGCCTCATCCTCAACGCCCTCGCCATCTCCTGCCTCGCCACACTCGGCCTCCTCTGCATCGTCGGCGAGTTCACCATTAGAGGTTTTCTACTCAATCAACGGTATCCCGCCTACGTCGAACGCGAATGTATCTCCCGCCAAAGCAACGGCCCATGCAGCTGTTAGATCGAGATTATCTTGCGACACGGTTGCAGCCGACATTCACGCGCGATTCGCTCGTTGAATGGGTCATCTGTCTTTCCCTTCTGCTCTTCTCAAGTACGCTCGGGATGACATATGTCGCAGTCTGGGGAGATGGTGCGGACTACTACCAACGAGAATATGGCCCTGCCGTGATGATTGCAGCCGGTAATGGGTTCGTCAACCCAGTCTCCGGTACCGTTCCCGGACTGGACGAATTCCTGGAGGGCCGGTCCCAGTCGCTGGCGCTTTCCGATATTCCCTCTGAAGTAGCCACGGAACCCCTGACTCAGCTTCAGGCCCGGTGGCGCTATTTGCTATACACCTCTGGATTATTGTGGAAGTTCTTCGGCATTTCATGGCAGGCTCTGCTACCACTTTTTGGCGCGCTGTTCGCTGTTTCTGGCTTGGCCCTGTATGCGCTGTTTCGATCGGTATGCGGACGTAGCCTTTCGCTTCTAGGCACGCTCCTTTGCATACTGTCGCCATTCAATCTCTATTACCTCGCATTCTTGCGCGACTACTCGAAGGTACCATTCATAATCGCCACGATCGCGGCACTGGCGTATTTGGTAAGCCGAAACTTTTCGTGGCGAAACCGCTACGTACTGATAGCACTACTTGGCGCAACGCTCGGAATAGGACTCGGATTTCGTAAAGATGTCGTGATTTGCATCCCGCCGACCGTAGTCGTGCTTGCAATCTTTATTCCTGGTTCGCTGAGGCAAGACTGGCGCAGGCGCGCATTCGCAATTGCACTGCTGATTGTGGCATTCCTCACAACAGGCTTCCCGCTCTTGGGTGCGATGAGAGAGAAGGGTGGTACAACTTCTCACGTACTAATTTTGGGCATCATGGAACCGTTCGAAAAAGCCATGGGAGTCGGCAATACGCCTTATGCTTTCGGCCCCATCTATCGAGATCCGTATGCATATAGCTTGGCTAAAGACTTTGCCCAACAGGGAGGAGTAACGGAAGAGATCCTCTACGGAACACCAGAATACGACGAAATCTGTGCAGACACGTACCGCTGGGTCGCAGGCAATTTTCCGGCAGACATGCTCACACGATGGTACGCGTCAGCAATCAGAATACTGAACTACGGACCGTATTTCACCGAAGCCCCCGACGAGGAATGGAACCCCAACACGTTTGTCCATCGATTGTTCTCTCTGCGCTGGAAATACCTCGGGTTCCTCTCAGGCAAGGGAGTACTGGTGTGCGCGACGCTCGCTATCATATTGAGTACGCATTGCATTCGGTTCGGCCTTTCGTATCTATTCTTGATGCTTTATTTCACCGGCTACTCCAGTCTTCAATTCTCCCAACGCCACTTTTTTCACTTGGAGTGTGCGCTTTGGTGGTCGCTCGTCGCTTTGCTCTCCATAGTTTGGTGTGCTGTCCAGTCGTGGAGAATAGCCCGGTCAGCCCAGAATCCTCCTAGGCGGTTACGTGCGAAAATTATGGGGTTAAGTCCACACGCGATCCGCATCGGAACCGTCGCGTTAGTATCTGCATGCTCGGTCGTGTTGCCATTGGCAATCGCGCGCTTGTACCAGGCAAGCATCGCGCGCCAAATATACGACCGATACCAGAAGTCAGAACTTATTCCCGTGGCGTCGCAGGCATTTGAAAACGAGGGTACAGCATGGGTATCTTTCGACACCGGCGAGGAAGGATTCGCATCCGCCGATCCCGACTTCGTGCGCTCTTCGTACTTTGCAATTGATTTCGAACTGGACCGTCCCGTGACGTTTTGGCCGCGGTACGAAGCGCGAACTACATTCAATGACTTCACCCACCGGGTTGAGCTGTCCCCGAACAAAGGAGATGCCCGCTTAACTCGATACTTCCTTCCTGTATTTGAAGCATCAGAATCGAGCACGTGGGGAGGGCGAGAATTCCGAGGTTTCCTTATCGAAAGAGACCTACTGCCTTGCGTTCGCGGCGTCTACACGGTGCGGGACCGAGCTGCTTTTCCTGTACTACTTCCAATGACGCTCCGGCCTGGGGAGCAGGCGTTGCCAGCGTACGCAACGATTACCACAAACCCTCTACCGTTCTATCCGCGCGCCCGCTTCGCACACAAGCACAACGAGTTCCCGAATGGGAATCTCGAACTCTGGTCATCAATAGGTACACTAGAAAGTTTCGACTATCCCCCCGAAACGGTCCGGGTGGAAAGAGACTACACGCTCTCTACTAACGGACAACAGTCAGCCAAAGTCTCTTGGGAATATCCGCCTGGACCTACCTCTGTCAACGCCAGATTTCGTACAGAGCCGATCGAATTGGAGAGCGGCAGTGAGTATGAGCTTTTCGTTGATTGTTTCAACCCTTCTGCGAATGCAGTGAGCATCTCCGGTTGGCAACTTAGTGACACCGGGGCTGGCGGCATTGAGTTCGTGCGACTCACCCCCTCAGTGATTTCCTTTGAAACCAACGATGGGTTCGTCACCAAAGCAGGTCGATTTGTAACAGTCGGGGAGAGTCGAGCTTCTATTGTTCTTGCCGTTGCGATGCAGGGTGGGTCCTATCCGGCGCATATCAACCTCGACAACTTCCGACTAATGAAAGTCCGCTAATTGGCGTGTGCGAGAAAGCGAAGTTGTACCAAACTGGCTACGCATTTGTCCGTCTCTCTGTTGAAAGTTAGTTCTGCAATCCCACGATATTTCCATCCGCGTTACTACTTGGCAATGTATTGTGTACTCGAACCGTTCCATCATCTTCGACAAACAAGTACCAAGTAGTTCCGTTGCGTGACTGAATGGCAATACTTGCCGGCTCAGTTCCCGCTGCACCATTGGTTAGTGACACGATACCTCGTCTCGAGCCCGCGATGCCAGCGACAACAGTGCCGCCGTTCGCAGATACATTGCCGTCGAATCGGCCGTTTCCCTGGCTATCAAGCGAGAGAACATCGTAGTCGTAGACTCCATCACGGATCAGAGCTAGCTTGAAGGAGCCGTCTTCACTACTATCAGTTACGTCGGA
>JAHDWY010000126.1:0-1887 GCA_023384315.1 Candidatus Hydrogenedentota bacterium
CGAGCCAACCGAATACGGCGACGCCACGATGCTGATGCCTTCGATGCCCTTGCCGACAGCTTCCTTACCAATCACCACATAGGTACCGGTCTGCGTTTCGCGCGCAATACCGGTACGCAACAGTTCCACAAGGCCTTCGCGCTCCTCGAGGAACCCGAAGACTTCCCGCGCCCGCTCCACGTCCCGAAACTCCGGATGCTCAAACATCCGCGCCACGCCATCCAGAAACAATTGGCCAGGCCGGTGCGCCGGCAGCAGTTGCAGAATGCTCAACGCATCTTCCGCCAGCGCCCGCTGTTCGTCCATGTAGATCCGGAGCCGCGTATGCAAGGACTGCGCGAGGTTATCCAGCGACACCCCGCGCAGATTGTCGTTCAGAAATCCGCTCAATCGCTGTACGCGGTCGGCTTCCAGCGACCCTTCCATGGAAACGATCTGGGTGCGTACGCGGCCCATGCTGTCCGCGATCAACACCGCGATACGCGTCTGGGATATGGGCACCAACTCGATTCGATTCACTTGGGCGGTGACGTCGTCCGGGACTTCCACGATGCCCGTCTGGTCCGCCATCAACGCAAGCAGATGGCTGGTCTGGCGCATCACCTCGTCGGCGTCGTCGAGTTTGGCCGACAGTTCCTTCTCAATGCGGGCGCGCTCTTGGAGGGTTAACTCCTGCACGCTCATTAAATAATCCACGTAGTAGCGGTAGCCCTCGTCCGTGGGCACCCGCCCGGAGCTCGTGTGCAACTGCTGGAGGTATCCGTACTCTTCCAGGTCCGACATGACATTGCGCACGGTCGCTGGACTCAAGCCCATATCGAACCGCTTCACGATGGACCGCGATCCCACAGGTTCCGCCGAGGTGATGTAACTGTGTACAACTGCCCGGAGGATAAGTTTTTCGCGCTCTGAGAGTTCCGCGTCGGTTCGCATGTGTCGAGCCCCGTCTGGCACTCAACCATATGGAGTGCTAACAACCGCCGGAGTGTAACACACTCCCCAAACCCTGTCAAGACGGCGCCTCCCGAAAAAACATACGCGCAAAGACATCCTAATTATCTGATAAAAAATGAGTTACCAGAAAAGCCCGGCTTGTGAATCCTACAATAAACCCTTGACAAATAATTCCATAAACGGCTAGTCTGAAAATGGTTAGCGTATATGCAGGGAGGTTTTACGGCCCGACATGCGCCTGGGATTCGATATGGGACCCCTCACCTCGCGCCGAACCGGCGTGGGAAACTTCTGCTTTTCCCTCCTCAAGGCCCTCATGGAACTGGAGAATCCCCCGCAAATCCACGGGCTCGCTGCAGGCCTTCGATCTCCACAACTCGACGAACTCCGGGACCGGGCACCGTATCGACATCTGCCCCTGCCCGCGCGCGCCATGTACCACGTCTGGAACGCCCTCCGTGCGCCATCCGTGGAATCACTGATTGGACCAGTGGACGTGTTCCACGCCACGAATTATTACATGCCTCCGGTCAAGCGCGCGGCGAAAGTGCTTTCGGTATACGACTTGGCTTTCTTGATAAACCCCGAGTGGTGCAGCCCGAAGATTGTTGGACCCTTTACGCGCCGCATCCGGCACTTCGCCCAGGACGCCGACCGGATCCTCGCCAGCTCCGAATCCACCAAGCGTGACATCGTCGAATTGCTTGGCGTGCCGGACGAGAAGATCCGGGTTACCTACGGGGCCGCCGAGGAAACCCTGACGCACCTCCCACGCGACGAAGCCGCGGCCCACATTGCGGACACCCTCAGAATCTCCCAGCCATACCTGCTCTTCGTGGGCACCATCGAGCCCCGCAAGAACGTGGAAGCGCTAGCTGCGGCCTTCAAGCACATTGCCAGGGATTCCAACCATCAACTCGTAATGGCAGGCTC
>JAHDWY010000126.1:1897-9224 GCA_023384315.1 Candidatus Hydrogenedentota bacterium
GGTCGGGTGGAATGCCGATGCCGCCCTCGCTACCCTGAATGATCCCGCCATCGCCGCCCGTGTCACGCGGCTCGGGTATGTGCCCTCCAATAGTCTCGCCGCCCTGTACTCCGCCGCGGACGCCCTCGTCATTCCCTCCCACTACGAAGGGTTCGGACTTCCCGTGGTGGAGGCCATGACTTGCGGATGCCCGGTCATCACGTCGAACGTATCCTCACTCCCGGAGGCAGGCGGCGATGCGGCGGTGTACTGCGACCCCGGCGACACGGATTCAATGGCCCAGGCAATCCAGCGGGTGCTAACCGAACCGAACCTGCGATCGCGTATGATAGCGTCGGGTTACGAGCAGGCAAGGCGCTTTTCCTGGCGAAACTGCGCAGAGGCGACTTTCAAGGCCTATGGGGAGGTCATTTCATGAACGTGCTGTTCAATGCGTTGCAAGCGGGCAATCGCAGCGGTACGGGCGTCTACACGACCCAGCTTGCGTCGCGCATGCCTTCGATTGCGGGCAGCGACGCGATTACGGTGATTTGGCCGGCCCGATTAGCGTTCCCGCCACAACGCGCGGATGCCGTCGCCCATCTTCAGAAGAAGTCGTTCAACAGCAAAAGCGGCCGAATCCGCTACGATCAATTCGGTATACGCCGCGATATCCGCGCCCTGAATGCCGATGTTGTGCATTACCCTGCCAACGTCGGTAGCGTGCTGCCGTTGCGGAACATGGTCATCACGATTCACGATCTGACCTTCTTCCACAACCCGTCCTGGTACCGGTACGAACGCGCCCACTACTACCGTTGGTCGGTCGCCCGCTCCGCAAAACAGGCAAGCCGCATCATCACAGTTTCCACGGCGAGCGCAAACGAGATCTGCAAGATTCTCGGCGTTCCCGCGGACCGCATCGACGTGGTCTACAACGGGGTCGACGAGCGCTACACCCCGCGCAACGAGGGGGAGCAGCTCGCCGCCCAGGGCAAGTACCGTCTCCCCAATCCCTACTTCCTGTTCGTGGGAACCATCGAACCGCGCAAGAACGTGGCGCGGATCATCCAGGCCTGGTCCAGGGTCGCCGGCGATATCAAGGAGGACCTCGTCATCGCGGGCCGCGAAGGCTGGAAGGTCGGCCCGATCCGGCTCGAAGCTGAACTGGCCGGACAATCGAAGCGCATTCATTTTCCAGGATTCATCGCGGATGACGATCTCCCCGCCATCATGAGCGGCGCCACCGCCCTCGTGTACCCCAGCCTGTATGAGGGGTTCGGCATCCCCGTTGCCGAGGCCATGGCCTGCGGCGTTCCCGTGCTCACCTCCAACGTGTCCAGCCTCCCCGAAGTCGCGGGAGATGCCGCAATCACCGTCGATCCTACCGATGTTGACGGACTCGCGGAGAGTATTCGAAAACTTGCCGGCGACGAGGCACTCCGCGCGGACATGTCGGAGAAGGGGCTGACACGGGCAATGCGCTACACGTGGTCTAAGGCCGCCGAGTTGACCCTGGCTTCGTATCGGAAAGTAATTGGCAACTAAACGGGAGGCTTGGCAAGGCGAAGCAGTGAAAATTGTTCACATCTACAAAGATTTCGATCCCCCGGTACACGGCGGCATGGAACATCACATGGCCCTCATGTGCCGGTTCCAGCGGCAATGGGCCGAGGTGAGCGCCCTCACATGCAGCCGCTCCAGACAGACCCGCATGGTTGACCGGGATGGCACCTCCGTCACGGAAGTCGCCGAATGGGGACGTTTTCAGAGCGCTCCCGTATCGCCGGGATTCCCCTGGCATATGCGCCGCATCCACGCCGACGTAGTCATCGTCCACGTTCCCAATCCGACCGCCGAGATCGGCTGGCTCGTCTCGCGCCCTGAGGCGCATCTCGTGGTTCGCTATCAGAGCGACGTCATACGGCAGGCGAGCGCCATGCGCTACTACGCGCCGATCCAACGCCGGTTCCTGGATAGGGCCGAGATCATTATCACCACGTCACAGCAGTACCTCGAAACATCGACTACCCTGGAGCCGTTCAAGGATCGCTGCCGCATCATTCCGTTAGGTATTCTCCCGGAAGATTTCATCCATCCGGGCGACGATACGATTGCGGAATTGCACCAGCGTTACGGCGGAGCATATGTCCTCTTCAGCGGACGCCACCGGTACTACAAAGGCCTCGAAAATCTGGTCCGCGCGTCGAAGCGCATTCAAGCACCCGTTGTAATCGCCGGCGACGGCCCGGAACGAAACGCTTGCGAAGCCCTCGCCAAGGAACTCGAAGCCCCCGTCCACTTCGCGGGCGCCCTGACCCGTGAGGATCTCATCGCCCACCTCCATGGATGCGAAGTCTTCGCCTTTCCGTCGGTCGCGCGCAGTGAGGCCTACGGCATTGCCATGCTCGAAGCCCACGCCTGCGGCAAACCGGTCGTCGCGACCACCCTCGGGACCGGCGTGGAGTTCGTCAATCTCCACAACCAGACGGGGCTCAACGTCCCGCCCCGCGACCCCGTGGCCCTCGCCGAGGCCATCAACATCCTCCTCGAAAACCCCGAGCAACGCCGCGCTATGGGCGAGTTCGCGCGGCGGCGGGTGGAAACGGAGTTGCACGCCGAGCACATCGCACGGAGAGAGTTCGAGGTCTATCGGGAGATCGCGGGGGAATAGGGCGTATCGGACAATTGGGGGCTGTGCGATTTGGCGCGACTCCTGGCCAAAACCCAATCCGAAATCCGAAATCCGAAATCCGAAATCCGAAACAAATTCGAATCACCAAATTCCAAAACGAGTATCGCGTTGGGGGACCAAGGCCATCGTGGGCCGAGTGCGGATTGACCGTCAGACGACTTGGGGAGACGCCCTGCCAAAAGTCGACAAACTCCTGCAACGTCGAATCACCTATCGCCCGCTGAACTCTTCTTTTCCCCGTTTCGAAAACTGGGATTTATTTCGGATATTGTGCTTCGGATTCCGGATTTGACCACAGCACTATTGCGCTGAGTCTTATTCCCGCCTCGCCGCACCGGCTTCATTCCCCGATCACCCGAATCCCTTCGCAACCATCCCCTTGCTCGACCAGCCGCTCCAGTTGCACACCGTCACCGCCGCGAATCATCGCATCGCGCGTGCGCTTCAGCAGAATCTGCGCAGCGCCTTCGGGATCCTGCTCCGCGCGCAGCGTGTCCAACCGGACATCTTCCACATCATCCGCCACGATCGCAGGGCGCAAATCAGGCGTTTCGTATCGCAGGTCGATGTCTCGCAGATACGCGCCCTGCACATGCCGCAGGTAGAGCCCGTACGCGGGCAGGGTTCCGAACATGGTCGATTCCGGATACTGGTCTTCCACCTCCGGCACCTCCGCGGCAGCATGCTCCAAGGTGCCTCCGCCAACAAAAGCGATCCGAATGTTGGAAAATGTCAGGCCTTCGATCGCATGCCCCGGAATCCCTGCGATCGAACAACCCGTGATGCTCGCCCCCGTCGCGACCACGTTGCTGATGGACACGTCACGCATCACGCCCACCGGCCGTTTCGGATCGCCTTCCTTGGGCGGGCGGGCGCGGTTGCCGAGGCGCAGGAAGATCGGCGCCGTCGTGCCTTCAATGACCATGTTCGAAATAGAAATCCGTTCCATTGTTCCGCCGTCGACGATCTCCAGCGCAATTCCGGCCAACCCTTCGGCCCGTCCCGCAAGCACTTCCGGCGCTTGCGAACGCTGAATCACGCAGTTGCTGATCGTGATGTCCTTGAATCCGCCCGACGATTCAGTCCCCGCTTTGAGGGCGTTGCAGTGTGATCGCAATACGCAGTTCGTAATCGTCACGTGCTCCGTCGGATCAGCCCCCGTGCTTTTCAAGGTCAACGCGTCGTCGTCGCTGTCGCCAAAACAGTCGCTCACGATCACGTTCCGGCAACTGTCGATGTCAATCATGTCGTTGTTCTTGCAGCCGTGGTTGTAGACGTTAAGGTTCTGCAGCGTGACGAAATCGCAATTGAGATACTGCTGCATCCACATGGCGGAATTGCGAAGGAACAATCCTTCCACGCGCACGTTCCGGCAACTGATGAGCCGAATCAGGTAGGGCCGGTTGAAGTAGCGCGATTCCGGCGTATAGCGGCCTTCGGCTTTATACGCCTCAGCAATCTCTGCCAATTCTTCTTCCGTGGCCACGTTGTCGCGAAAATGGACTCCCTGTCCGTCGATCGTGCCCATCCCCGTAATGGCCACGTCCTCCAACCCTTCACCCCAGATCAGGGCCCGCGCCGTGTACCGGTCAGTCGGCGATATCCGTGCTGCCCAGCAGGGTCGCGGCGTGGTCCACGCGCAGGTGTACCCGGCTCTTTAGATACAGCGTCCCCGTGACAAACTGCCCCGGCGGAATCACCACCGTACCGCCTTCCGCTGCGGCGCATTCGTCAATGGCCCGCTGAATCGCTTGCGTATTCAGTGTGGCGCCATCGCCCACGGCACCGTATTCAGTAACGTCGTAGACCCCTGCGCCGTACGCGGTCGACGCGGCGAATGCAACGACGACGATACCTGTAATTCCGTAACAAAACGTGTTCATCGCCTACCCCCTTCTTTTGGTCCACGTTGTGGTGCAGGCTTCCGCCCTGCTCTTTTCGCAGGCTGGAAGCCTGCGCCACAAAGCGCGCCAGTGAAGTTCGACGATGCTGCATGCCATCGCCGGACTACCACACGATCATGGAAATGCCCGCCAAACTTGTGTATCAATGATGGCTTCCGTTTCGGGGAAGATACAAACCGGCGTGGGAGCCCCATGACTGACTGGCAGGTGAACTGGTACTCCATCTTCGCGTACGCGCTGGGGATCTCCTTTCTGGCGTCCGCAATCGTCACCCATATCGTCCGGCTTCTTGCCATCCGCTGGGGAATCTACGATCATCCCGGCGAGCGGAAGATGCAAGTCGAGCCCGTGCCGCTTCTCGGCGGTGTCGCCATCGTCGTCACCTTCTATGGCGTCATCGCTTTCAACCTGCTGATGCTGATTCCCGTCCAGCAATTCGGCTTCACGTGGCTTGCCGATCACGTGCTCCACTTTCTTGGGAAGGGCCAGGACGTGGTCTGGAAACTCGGCGGCCTGGCCGTGGGCGGCCTCATCGTCTTCGCCCTAGGCGTTGTCGACGACCTGAAAACCCTTGGCCCCGAAAAGAAACTGGTCGGCCAGGTCGCGGCGTCCCTCGTGCTGGTGCTGTCCGGCGTTCGCCTGGACCTTTTTAACGACATCGTTCCACAGCCGCTGGCAACGATTTTCGGATCGCTGGCCGCCATGTTCTGGGTCATCATGATGATGAATGCCATGAACTTCCTGGACAACATGGACGGCCTCAGCGCGGGCATCTCCCTCATTGCGGCCCTGTCTTTCTTTGCTTGTTTCCTCCCCAGCGGCCAAACCTTCGTGTGCGTGCTGCTGCTGGTCTTCGCCGGGTCCGTGGCGGGGTTTCTTTACCACAATTTCAATCCGGCGCGGATTTACATGGGCGATGCGGGTTCGATGTTCTGCGGCTACATTCTGGCCACCGTCGCCTTGCTCGGCACGTTCTACACCGCCGATGCGACCCCTTCCCGCGTGGCCCTGGCTGCTCCATTCCTCGCCCTCAGCGTGCCCATCTTCGACACGTCCAGCGTCGTGTTCATCCGCTGGCGCCGCGGCGAGTCCATCATGAAAGGAGACAAACGCCATTTCTCGCACCGCCTCGTCGAGATTGGCATGTCGCCGCGCCAAGCGGTGGAGTTCATTTATCTCGTGGGCTTTGTATCGGGCCTGGGCGCCGTGCTTTTGCCCCACGTCTCCACAATGGGTACCATGCTCGTCGTTGCCCAAACCATCGGCCTGTACAGCCTCATCGTATTGCTCATGATCCCCGCCAACGGGAGACGCAAAGCGCCGTGACGAAGAAACTCAAGATGAAAGCCCTGCCGGTTGCTCCCCAGCCCACGGCCGGGGCCTCCAGCACCTGGATGCCCTTCGGCGCGCCCATCAACGAAATTGTACTCGCGCTCGGCCTGGGCGGATTGATCTTCATGCGCCCGTGGATCGACGGCCTGACCTACCCGGAGAAGAACACCTACTTCGCCTGGATCGTCTCGGGATTGTTCGCCTTATGGTCTGCCCGGCTCTTCCTCCGTAAAGAAGATCTCCGGTATCCGATCCATATCACCCTACTCGGCGTGTTCGTGTTTATCGCGTTCGCCACGGGATTCGCGTCGGTCCAATTCGATGCCACGTACCGTTCGCTCCTCAATTGGGCAAGTTACCTCATGATCTTCGCCATGGCGGCGAGCGGACTTCGCTCGCCCGCCGCAGTGGCCGTCATACTCGGCTTTTTCGTGTTGACTTCGTTCGCGGAGACGATCTGGAGCATCCTTCACATCAACTACCTGATGCCCCTGCAACGGGAAGCTTTGAAAGACCCCGAGCAGATGCGCCTGTATTTTGACACCACGGAGATGACGCCGGAGATCCGCAGCCGCATCGAGAGCAACCGCGCCATGGGTTCGCTCCTCTTCGCCAATGCCCTCGCATGCTGGATCCTCGTCGCCATTCCCTTCGCCATCGGCGGCGCGGTCCATGCCTTCCTGCGCCTGCGCGAAACCGTTCCGTCGCCCGCGGACGAGGAGCCTCGCAAGGACACCCGCGCCCTGGTACTCGGCATGCTCGTCGGCATGGGTTCGTTTATTGCCATCGCGGTGTTTTATTCGTTCTATTTCGCCTTCGAATTCATGGGGCGGTCGTGGACCGACCACCCCGTTCGTTGGACCCTGTACTGTGTCATCATCCCGTCCGCCGTCGGCGCGTTCACGTTCCGCGCGGTACACCGATCCGGCACGCGCCGCGTGCTGCTGCGCATCCAATGTGCCGTGCTCGCCGCGCTCGCAATTCTGCAATGCGTCGGCCTGGCGCAAACCTACTCCCGCGGCGGCATGCTCGCCACGGCGGCGGCACTCGCGCTCGGGGGCGCACTGGTTTGGTACGGTGGAAAGCTATCGTGCATTGCGCGCACGGGGGCTGTGGCCGCGTTAGTTCTTCTGGCTGCGCTAAGCGGCTTCAACGCGATCAACGACGCCGCTTGGGCGCAAGAAGCGCCGCCGGCCGAAGCCGCCGACACCAACGTGGAACTCCAGGGGGTCAACCCGTCGCTCGATGCCATGATGAACCCGGCGACCGCTTTCCTCCGGCTTTCGTACTGGCAGTCTGGACTCGAAATGTTCCTGGCCAACCCGTGGACCGGCGTGGGGCTCGGCAACTTTGGAACCGTTTATCCGAAATACCAGCTCCCCAATTCCGCCGACGTGAAGCAGGCGCACAACGACTT
>JAHDWY010000127.1 GCA_023384315.1 Candidatus Hydrogenedentota bacterium
GGCGAACCCGGTGAATCTGGTGGTGAATGGGAATACGGCGGTGCGGGCGGTGTTCGTGCCGCGTTTCACGGTCACGGTATGGGTGGAAGGCAGCGGGTCGGTCGATCCCAACGGCGGGACCTTTGATGGGGGTTCGCAGATCAACCTCACCGCCACGCCGTCCGGGCAGGACGTGCACTTCATCGAATGGCAGGGCGACCTGACCGGTCCGACAACCCCGCCACGCCAAGGAACTGTACGGTGTGTGCGACGTGATGTCGTGAGCACATCGACCGCATGGGCCTCAATGTAGGACTGGAATGGTTCGCGTCCAGGACGTTCTGAGGCGCCAACCATCCACAGTCAAGCTGAGAGTGGCAGTAAGCGCCGGGGATATGGCGGGTGTGGTCGCCGTACGATCCTGGGCGTTAGGTCTGCGCGTAGTTGGGCGAGAAGGGGACTGGTCGGGAATCATTCCCGACCTACGGGGGAACTCTGATCGCGGGAGCGGAACTTGGGTTTGCAGATGGCCCGTGCTTATCGGCCCGTGGCAAAAGTCCAATTGCGGTGATTTTTCGCGTTCCGCCTTCCACGGCGGGTGTGAAATTCCTTGGAAATCCAGGGCTTCGAGACTCGCCCGGCATGGAAACCGGGCGCTACGGGACTTTTGCCACGGGCTGTTAGGGCCACCCCTCGCGGCACGTCGCGCCTTGCGATTTGGCCGTTCCGGCATGGTCGTGGTACCGTGTCGCCAGCGTGAGGGAATCGTTGACCGCCATTGCCATTCAGGGGGTAGCGTGCTTGCCATCTATTTGCTGACGCTCGGGGTGTCCGCCGGGGTTGTCGGGGTCTTTTTTCGGACGATGCTCGCGGAAGCGGGCTACATCCCCGAATTCCAGGCGGGCGTTGCCGTGGCCGTCGGCGCGGCGAGTGCGTATATCGCGTCGCAGCTCCTTTTCATGACGGTCATCCGGTTCTTCTGGCCGACGCGGTCGCATGTGCCCGTGCTCGCGGATTGCGTGTCGCACGGTTCCGTGATTTTCCTCCTGCCGGCGCTCTCCGGCACGGAGTTCAACTGGCCCCACCCCATCCTGGAACGTGTCGCGCCGTTGATTTTTTTCGGACTGTTTCTCGGCGCCCACACGGTGCTGAAACTGTTCTCGTTCTACGCGGTCATCCAGGCGGAGCCGTGTATTCGGTTGGTCTCAGAGTTATTGGCGGTTGCGGTTCTCGTCTTCGCGATGTGGGCATACGTGACGGTCACGTGGTGGCTGGAGAGCGTGCGTGGGTTTCAGCCACGGGCCACAACGGACCTCGCGGCCTATGAGTATGAAGGAGCCTACGCCGTTGCGCGGGCGGTTCCGGAGGGCGCGTTGGTCGAGACGGCGATTGCGCAAACGCCTGGAGCGGGCTTGACCTTCCGCTGGGCCCCGCTCGCGGATGCCACCGATGATGAACCCCTGGCAGGCGTGTTCGCGTCCGTCACGATGGACGGCGAGGAGACGTCAACGTACAGCGCCTGGGTCCCCTTCGATGGCGCCGGTTGGTCGGTAATGGAGGTACCTTCTGACGCCGTCCCCGAGAATCTGACCACCTGCGGCGTGTTCTGGTACGAGGAGCAGGAGCCGAAATGGCGCTCCGCAATGGGCATCCGGCCTATCATTCAGGAAGGCCGCGAAGTCATGGTGGCCGGCCCCTTCGCGCATGCCCCGGCAACGCCGGACGACGCGCGTCCCAATGTGGTCATCGTCGTCGTGGACGGTCTCGGCACGGATCGGGTCTCCGAATTCGGCGGGCGCGAGGAGTTGACGCCGTTCCTTGACAATTTCGAACAGCTGGCGGTGACCTTTCCCAATATGTACACGCCGGCGCCCTATCCCGAATCCGCGCTGATGACCATTCTGACGGGGGTGAGCCCACTGACCCACGGTTATCTCGGTGAACACCAGGGGCCGTTGCCGGAATCGAGTGCGACGCTTGCCGAAGCGCTGGGCGCGAGTGGATACGCAACGGCGGCATTTACCGAGGGCGAGGCGCGGACGGGTTTTGCCTTCGGCAGTGGATTCGAGCGCGGATTCGAACACTACGATGTCTCGTACACGACCGAGGAGCCTGTGGTCGTTAACGAAGCCGCGGAACCGGCGGCATTGGGTTCAGCACGGACCCTCGCGCGCGCCCTGCATTGGATCAACCTGAACCAGCACGCGAAGTTTGCCGTAGTCGCGTACCTCGGTGAGTTGCGGGACATGACGTACCACTCGTATTACGACGGCGCGGGGGCGACGGAAGGCAAGGCCACAAACGACGCGACATATAACGCAGGGCTTCGGCACTTGGACGAGCACATTGGCGAGTTCATTCGCGGTCTTCGCGGGCTTGAACTGGCGCAGAATGCGTGTGTGGTCGTCACCTCGACCCATGGCGCGGATTTTACCCCGCCGGCCAAACTCACAGAGTCGGTGTTGCGAATCCCCATGTGGATCGCCGCGCCGGGACTCGAACCGGTCATGCGAACCGACCTCGCCTCCCTGGAACAGGTGGCCCCCACCGTGGCCGGATTGGCCGGAATCGACTTCGCCGATAACCGGAGTCTCCTGGTGAATCCGGTGACGGTCGACGCGATCTCCATGGCAACGCCACCATTGGTGCTGACCATCCGAAACGACCGCTGGCGGATGTATTGGTCCACGCAACTCGACCCGTTCACTCAAGCGCGTAGCGGCGACGGCCCCAAGGCGTCGCTCTACGATTTGACCCGCCTGCGTACGGGGCAGACCTTGCAGGACGTAGCTTCGCAACACCCCGATATCGTCCAGCGCTGGACTGCACGATTGCAGGCGTACCTGGAGAATCAGACCGCCGTCTGGCGGTGAGCATCCCGCTTATCCCGCTGTTGTATCCCCACCGGGGTAATGCCCCAATCACTTGCACCAACGTGGTAGACTGTCTCTCAATGTCAGGGAGGGAAAATTGCGATGGCGTACGAAATGCTCATGGGACTCAACGTAATTGACGACGCGGCGTACCAGGAGTATCGCGAAGCGATGATGCCGATTCTCACCGAGCATGGCGGTGGTTTCGGGTATGACTTTCGAATTTCCGAGGTCTTGCGGTCCGCATCGGATGCGCCAATCAACCGGGTGTTCACGATTTACTTTCCTGACGAAGGGGCCAAGAACGCGTTCTTCTCCAATGAGGCGTATCTTGCCGTGCGTCAGAAGCACTTTGAAGCTGCCGTTGCGGACACGACCGTGCTTGCCAAGTATGAACGGTGATTCGAGTTCGTACGCCGTGGACGGGATGCGCTTGGCAGGACGCGGTTGGTACTGGCTCTCCCCCGCTCTGCCCGAAAATGCGAAACATGCACGGATAGCACGAGACTTTCGCAATTCAGTGCTCGATGACGATGGGTTTGGGGTCGATGGGTTCGCGTGTTTGTACCTCGTTCGGCGCGAATCGAAGCTACAATCTTGGGTTGCGCCTCCGTCGCGCGGTCTATAGGCTATGGAGCCGGTGCAAAACTCGCGATTGCGAGGGCTGGAGGATTCCACAATGTCCCGATCGATTCCGATCACGCTTATGCTTGCCTGTGCATGCTTCCTTTTTACCGCTTACGCGGAGTTCCCTATACCGGAGAATCCTTTGTGGCAACCCATCGTGGATGAGGTGTACCTACAGGAGGTGAGTAACCACATCACGACCGGTACGCCATTGACTGCGGTGGCCGTGTTTGAGGGGACGGCGTATGTGGGGAGCAGCCAAGGGGTCTCCCTCGTGGCCGGGGACGCGTTGACGCCCATCGACGGTATCGAGTTCGGGTCCGTGTCGCGGTTGAAGGTGTTGAAAGACGCGCTGTGGGCCGTCGCTTCATCGGGGCTATGGCGATACGATGGAAGCACGTGGAATCAAGCCACGGACATGGCGGTGACGGACCTGTGCGTGTATCGCGACGCGGTCATCTTTGCGTCTGGAACGACGCTCTATGGGATACATGATGGCGAGGTGGCCGCGATGACGGGTGGCAAGACTGCACCCATCCTTGGCGTGGCTGCTTACGCCGGGACGATCTACGTCCACGACGGCAAACGCGTGGGACTGTTGGAGTCCGGCGAAATCACCTACGACTACATTGCCGACTGGGGCGTGCTGGAGCGGGGTTGCACGATCCGCGACATGATGGCGTACGGCAGCCGCCTGTATTTCGCGACGGACGAAGGGATCAACCTGCTTCGCGGGATGACGTGGTATCAGATCAGCGGCGAAGACGGACTCTGCTACGAGGACACGACGAGTCTGACGGCGGGTTTCGATCGCGATCTCTGGATCGGTACGATGCGCGGCGCAATTCGAAACGTGAATGACGAGTATCAGTACTTCGGATACACGCGCTGGCTCCCCCATGACAAAGTCAACGCCGTGGCCTGCGGAGACAAGGTCGCCTACATCGCCACTGACGGCGGTCTCGGAATCATTACCTACGAACCGTTCACCCTGGCGAAGAAGGCCGCGTACTACGAGCGCTGGCTTGATGAATGGGGCATGAAACGCCTTGGCTTCATCCATTCCCTCTTCCTGGTCGACGGCGAATGGCTGCGCGAGGTGAGCGACAACGACGTCGGCTACAGCAGCCACTATGCCAGCGCTAAGTCCTTCGAGTACGCCGTCACGGGAAGCAAAGAAGCGCGCACGGAATCCGTCAACATGATGAAGTCCATGGTGTGGAGCGAACAGATTACTCCTCTCGAAGGGTTCCCGGCCCGGTCCATCTACCACGTCGGGGAGCCGACCGTGAAAGCCATGCATGGTTCCGGCGGGTTACCCGCGGAGTGGCACGCTACGCCGGACGGGGAATGGGAATGGAAGGGCGACACGTCGAGTGACGAGACGGACGCGCATGTCTACGAAACGACCGTCTTTCTGAATTGCGTTGCCAACGAAGAAGAGCGCAAGTGGGCCACGGAGCATCTTCATCGGGTAGTCGGCCATATCGTCGACAATGGATTTCTACTTCGCGATGTGGATGGCGAACCGACGCGTTGGGCACGCTGGGACCCCGAGTACCTGCAGACCCCCTATGGCTACTACGCGCGCGGTTTGAACGGCATGGAAGCGTTCAACTACGTGACCACGGCGTATCATTTCACCGGCGATCCAAAGTTCATGACGGCGAAGGACCAGTTGCTGGCATGGAATTATCAGGCAGACATTTTGCGTCAGAAGTTGACGTTCCACCCCGGATACTTCACGCACTTCGATGACCGCCTCGCCTTCTACTCCTACTATCCCCTCGTCCAGTACGAAAAGGACCCCGATTTGAAGACCCTCTGGCTGCGAAGTCTCGAACGGAGTTGGGAAGTGAAGCGCATCTCGGCGGTGCCCTGGTTCAATTTCATCTATGGCGCACTCACGGGCAACGATGCGGAGACGGATCGTGCGGTCGATCATTTGCGCGACTGGCCGCTGGATCTACGCCGGTATCAGTACACCAACTCCCATCGCGACGATCTGCACACGCCGGACGGATACCGCGAATACGCCAACCGGCCGCGGCCCTTGAGTCCCCGCGAGACAGAACCCAACCGGTGGGACGGCGATTTCTTGCGGTTGGACGGCGGCTACAGCACCGTCATCGCCGATCCGGGCGGCTGGCTGGACGCGTACTGGATGGGGCGATATTACGGGATGATCACGCCGCCACAGACCGATGACAATTCCCTGACGACGGTACCGAAACGCGGCATCCAGATCGGTGCGAAGCCGTATGAGGGACCTGCGCGCCCGAAACTGTATTTCGAAAAGTAAGGGGCGTCGTTCATGCGAACTATACTTTGCGTGGCGACGTGTCTCGTGGTCGCCGTGAACGCGCAGTCCATGGAGCCTGACGACTACATTCGCCCATACCGTGAGAATCCCTTCTACTGGCAATACAAGGACGAGCCGATGCTGTTGTTGGGCGGTAGCAAGGACGACAACCTTTTCCAACTCCCCGATCTCGAGGCCCATCTCGACGAGATGAGGGCCGCAGGCGGGAACGTCATCCGCAACACCATGAGCGCGCGCCAGGATGTCGGTTTTGAAGTCTATCCCTTTAAGCGTCTGAACGACGGGAAGTACGACCTCGACCAGTGGAACGATGAGTATTGGAAACGTTTCGAGAACTGCCTGCGGTTGTGCGCCGAGCGGGACATTATCGTCCAGATCGAATTGTGGGACCGCTTCGATTATTCGCAGGAGCATTGGGAGGCCAGCCCGTGGCGTCCCGCGAACAATGTGAACTACAGTGTCGAGCAAACAGGCTTGGTGAACCAATATCCTCAACCGGCCTGGCGCAATCAACAGCCTTTTTTTCACACCATTTCAGGTATGCCCAAGTACGCGAAGGAACTGGACCTGGTTCGCGGCTACCAGGAGCGCATCGTCGACAAAATGCTCTCCTACAGTCTCAACTACGGCAACGTGCTCTATTGCATGGACAACGAAACATCCACCCCGCCCGCCTGGGGACGCTACTGGATGAAGCGCATCCAGGATGCGGCGACCGCCAAGGGAGTTCCCGTATTCGTCACCGACATGTTCGACGACGGCTATGAGCCGCGCCGGTCGGCGAAGATTCGGCAGGCCATCGATGATCCCGCGGCCTACACCTTTCTCGACATCTCGCAGGTAAACAGCCGCTGCTTCGACGAAGAGCACTGGAACCGTTTCATGTGGGTCGTTCAGGAACTTCAGGCCTCACCGCGTCCGATCACCAACACCAAGATCTATTCCGACGGCGAGACGAACTGGGGTTCCGGTACGCCGGTCGACGGCGTCGAGCGATTCTGGCGCAATCTCATCGGCGGCGCGGCGTCGTGCCGATTCCATCGCCCGGGCGCAGGCATCGGGCTCAACGACACCGCGAAAGCCTGCATCACCGCCGCGCGCAAGGCGGAGAGCATTGTGAAATTCTGGGACGTCTCGCCGCATCAGGAACTCCTGTTCGAGCGGGAACCGGATGAAGCCTACCTCGCGGCGAATCCCGGTTCGAAGTACGTTCTGTATTTCACGGACGGTGGCGAGGTTACCCTCGACCTGACCCAGCATGAGGGTACATACACGATTCGTTGGGTTAGTATCGGCTCCGGGGACTGGGGGCCGACGGCGTCAGTGGATGGCGGACAACAGGTTCGCGTCGCGGCGCCGGGTAAAGGTGGCTGGGCCGCCTGCATCATTCAGACCGCGACTGCCGTTGCACCATAATCGTCACGCGACGTTTCAGTCATTTCCACGGCAGCGTCGGCCAGAGCACAGCCGTCGCATCCAGGCCGGCCGTAGCCAAGGTTACCCCGTCATGGCTGAACGCCAGGTCGAGCGCGCCATGTTCTAACCTTAACATGAGTGCGCCGGAGTCTGCGTCCCAAACGTACGTTCCCTCGTTGTCACAAGATGCGATACGGGATCCGTCGGGCGAATACGTCAATTTGTTAACGCGAATCGAGTGCCCAACCAGGGTATTGAGGCGTTTACCCGATGTGAGATCCCAGATGTGGATCGCGCCGGAACTGTGGCCGGTTGCGATTCGGGGTTGCGACGGATCGAGGGCGAGACCAAACACCCATCCATCGTCCGCGACCAGTTCGTGGATCAAGGCGCCGGTATTAGGATCCCAGATGCGCGTGATGCCGTCACGGCTTGCCGAGGCCACCAAGGTGCCGTCCGATTTCCAGGTGACAGAATCGATGACTCCACCGTGAGGTTTCAGTGTGTGTAACCGGGAACCAGTCTCCGCGTCCCACATTACCGCGACTGACGGCATGTTGTCGTCTCCGTCCCAACCCCCGGAAATGATCCGTTTCCCGGTAGGGTCGTACGCGATCGAGCGGACACCATTCCGGTGTGGCTCCGCGACGAATTCGCGCATGACCTCCCCCGACGAAATGTCCCACGTAATGATTCGGCGATCGACCCCGGTAGACGCAATCCATTGTCCGTTGGGGTGAAAAGCGAGGGCAAATACCGGTCCATGGTGACCCTCCAAAATGCGAAATACTTCTCGGGTTTCGCGGTCCCACAAGATCACACGCGAGTCGCCTCCGGTGGCCCAATTCCCCGCGGCCGTCGCCACAATTTGATCGTCTTTGCTGAAAGCGACAGCGTTCACGTCGGCACGATGTTCACTCAGACGAAATGCGCCGAAGGGATCGCCGACTTGCCAGATCGTCACATTCGTGCCGTCTCCGCCTGCGGCGATGCGCGTCCCATCGGGGCTGAACACCGCAGTCAGAACTGCCAGCGGCGTACCCAGAGGTGCGGGGAACTCCAGGCCTGTGTCCGGATCCCAAATTCGAATACGACGATCGCTGCTCGCGGTCGCCAGCTTCTTGCCATCGGGACTAAACGCCACCGACCACACCTTTTGCACATGACCGCGAAAGGTGTGCAGCAACTCGCCGGTTTCGGTATCCCAGATCCGTGCCGTGTCGTCGCACCCGCAGGAGGCAAGTTGATTGCTTCCAGGACGGAATGCGACGCGGATCGCGCCGGGCACACCGGAATGCAGGTTTTTCGGATGGGCCTCGATCGTGCGAATCGCCGTCCCCGATTCAGGGTCGAAAAGCAGCACATTCCCATTATCCAGCGCGGCCGCCGCCATCATTCCGCGTTCGTTTATAGCTACGTGTTGCACGATTTGACCGACCGGCAAGGACCCCGTGGACTCGCCAGTATTGGCGTTCCACCCCCGGATGACGCCATCGTGACCTCCGGAAAACAGTTGAATTCCGTCGGGAGTATAGGTCAGCGCCTGAACGTTGCCCGTATGGGCGGTCCAGGATCGCAGCGGTTCCCCCGTCATCGTATCGAAGGTTTTGATTTGACCGTCGCCGCACGAAACCGCGAACGTCCCGCCGTCCGGTCGTATGGCGACCTTTCCGAATCCGTTCGGTCCTGACTCGACGCGAAAAGCTTCTTGGTTCGTCGCCACGTTCCATGCGATCACCGTTCCGCCTTCGTCCAGGGTCAGCAGCCGGCTACCGTCGGGAGTGTAGGCGCCGTCCACGATCTTCTGTGGATGACCGGACAGTTCGACGCAGATTGCGTCCGTCACGTAGCGAAGGCGGCCCCATTCCCAGTTGCGCAGTTGTGGCGGGCAATTCACCAGATTCTCGCGAGCCACGTCGAACTTCGCATCGTCGATGTTTCGAGCCGCGGAACTGATCGAAACCTCATACAAGCGATTCTCCGAGG
>JAHDWY010000128.1:0-2276 GCA_023384315.1 Candidatus Hydrogenedentota bacterium
TGAAGTTCGGGCGGTCGGTTCCGTCAGCGATGCGTTAAACATCGCCGGCGACATCAACATCTCGGCGATTATCATGGAAGTCCTGCCCGAAGCCGGATTGACGCAAGAAGTCCTGACCATGATGGTCGACGCGCCGGGCGCGCCGCGCGTGATTTGTGTGGCCGTGGATTCACCGCCGAACCTTGTCATCGATTGCATCCGGCGTGGAGCGGCCGATTTCCTGCCGAAACCCTTCAGCTTGGCCGAAGTTCGAAGCGCCTTGAATCGCGCCCTGGACTCGCCCACGCAGGGCGCGGCGTCGCGGCAGCAAACCTCGGCGCAACGCCCCGGGGCAGACGACACCCTGCTGATCGGTATCAGCCCCGCCATGCAGGAACTGCGCACGGTCATCAAACAGATTTCGCAAACCGACCTGAATTGTTTGCTTCGCGGTGAGAGCGGGACCGGAAAAGACATGGTGGCGCGGGAAATACACCGGCTTTCCCGCCGGTCCAGCAGGCCGTTCGTGAAGGTGAACTGCACGGCACTCCCCGAGCAATTGTTAGAGAGCGAGCTATTCGGTTACGAGAAGGGCGCGTTCACCGGCGCAGTTACCGCAAAACCGGGGCGGTTTGAACTGGCTCACCGGGGGATTATTTTTCTTGATGAGATCGGCGACATGCATCCCAACCTCCAGGCGAAACTGCTCCAGGTCATCGAGCACAAAGAATTCACCAAGCTCGGCGGACGCCGGCAAATCACGGTCGATGTCCAGATCATCGCCGCCACCAACGCCGATCTGGAGGCCAAGACGAAAGACGGCTCGTTCCGCGGGGACCTGTATTTCCGGCTTAACGAAGTCTGCGTTTGGGTGCCGCCGTTGTCTGCGAGAAAGGAAGACGTTCCGTTGCTGGTTCGTCATTTCATGCAGAAGCACGGGCGATTCTCCGCGGACGCGGAAACGCGGGTGAGTGTGGAAGATTTGTCGGAATTGGCCAACCACCATTGGCCGGGCAACGTCCGCGAACTGGAAAGCACGATCAAGCGTTGGCTCGCCTTGGGAAAACAGCCGCTTACACCACCCAACCCTCGCGCGCTGCGATCATCCGGCGGTTCGATGCCAGCCCCGGAACCGGAAAACGCGGCCGCAGATTCCACCCCCGATGATCGGCCCGAGCCGGAGCGGATCCTCGATGCCCTTGATCGGTTCCAGTGGAACCGCCGTAAAGCGGCGGACCACTTGGGGATGAGCTACCAGACCTTGCGGCGTCGAATCACGCAATACGGCCTGGATGAGGGTGCCTGATTCCGCTCAGCGGAGCGAAGAAGAAGTTTGAATGACATCATTAGTTTGCCTTCCTGGAGTAATAATTCCTCACTTGTGACAAACTTAATGATCGGAAAGGCATGCGTTGGTCAGGCAAAATGATCTGCCGCCTATTTGTAAAGACTTATTCTAAAGAAAGTTACCTAGAAAGTGTGAGATTTGGCACGGAATGTGCTCTCTATGAAACCGACGCAAGGGTTGACCAAGACCTATAGCGATCAGGTTTTGGACTGGTGGCCGGTACGGGTCATCGGGTGTTAGAAGTAGATTGATAATGCGTGTGTGGCTAGGCTGCGACTATAGGAACTAAAGGAGAAACCGAGCAATGAAACTGAGGAGAGCGTTGATCGCGTTGGCGCTCGTGGCGTTCGTGTCTACTACGGCGTTCGCAGCGACCATCGTTCCGGGGACGCCAAACCCGGTTGGTGAAAAAGAGTTGTACGAAATCTTCAACGAGTTGTATGGGACTGCATACACCGGCAACAACGACGCCGCGTTCCTGGCGTTGCAGGTCATGGACTTCCAGACTTTCGTTCTGGACCCGGATGTGGAATCCATTACGTTTGAGGCGGTGTATCGTCAGTCCTACCTGGAAGACGACATTTATCTGTATAGCGACGTCGACAACATCGGGAAACCGGCCCCGCTTACGCACATCGTGGGTCCGATTGACAACACCGGCCCGAATAGCGGCCAGGGTGCATTGTCGGAACCGGCCGTGAACGTGAATGTGTCCGGCTTGGGTGAGATTGGTTTCCTGGACAAGGCGAAGGATCCGACCTCGCCGTTTACCTTCGAGTGGTACTCCCAGAAAGAGCAGAACAACGGCCAGTTCTCGACGGGTACGGATGAAGTGCACGTCCTGTTGTGGGCCGTTCCTGGCATGACCGACACCTACGTGTTGACGTGGGAAGATCTTCCCTTCACCTACTTCGCAGGCAACGAAGATATCGGTGACCAGGATTACAAC
>JAHDWY010000128.1:2286-7114 GCA_023384315.1 Candidatus Hydrogenedentota bacterium
AACGACATCCTGATTCAGTTCACGCTGAACCGGACCGTGATCCCCGAGCCTTCCTCCATGGCGCTGCTTGGCCTTGGCCTCGCCGGTCTTGCCGTGCGGAAGTTCCGGAAGAATCGTTTGGCCTAGCCCCTCGCAAGAGGGTCCTATGTAGACCGACTCGTTCAACGGGGCGATGGCAGGTTCCGAGAGGAACCTGCCATCGCCCTTTTTCTGTGCCCCAGCGACGCGGGGCTCCACCCATCCGGGTATGGAAACTACCTGGGCGATTGGTCCTTCAGGATTTCGTTGGCAACCGTCAGGAGTACTTCCCAGTCGTTCATGGTAGTGTCGTGACCACCCGGCCGAAAATGGGCCCGGTTATTCCCCGGTGCGCCCAGGAAGTCGAACACCAGTTGCGCCGCGTCACGCATCGCGCGTGTACCGGCCGGGTTGGCCCACTGGTCCTCCAGGCCGTCAACGCTCAATACGACCCGGGGTGCCACGAGCGCGCGCAGAAAATGCTGATCGAAAGGCAATTCCTCCACTCGTCCCGCGAATTTCGCGAGATTGGGGTGAAACCAGTAGTGGAATCGCTCCGGCTCGGTGATGAGTTCGAGCGTCTCGACTCCCTTTTCTGTGATGCGGAACGAGCCCGCTCCGCCGGCCCCGGAAGCGTGGGGGACTGTCAGCGCGATTCGCGTGTCGAGCGCACCGGCAAGAAGAGCGACTTTTCCCGCACGGGAGTGCCCTGTAATCACGAGCCGGCTCACGTCCGCGGAATCGACCTGTTCCAGGTGATCCACGACCCGCACGGCGCCCCAGGCCCAAACCGCGAGGGATGCCCAGTCGTAATCGGGGTACTTGGGGTGAATCCCGTCAGACCGGTCGGCGTTGTCCTGGTCGAGGTCGTGGCGTTGATACCCGGCGAAGATGTAGCCCGCATCGGCAAACAGCTTGGCGACCGGACGTAGATGTTCTTCCCATACGGGCTCGACCGCGAGTACAACCGGGAACGGCGCCTCGCCGCGCTCCGGCACGTAGTAGCCCACGTGCATCGGCACGTCCTGGTCCGGACCCAGCATGAGATTCGCGCGATGCAATGTCGCGCCAACGTCCTCGATACGCTCGGCCGACTCCGATTCTGCACGAATCGAGTCAGGCGCGGGCGGCATGTGGCCGTACTCGATCGTCAACAGGAGATCGATCATCTCGTCTCGCCGCTTCTCCCACTGTTGCGGTGTTTCAACGGGGGTACCGTCCTCGAAGCGTAGCGGGTCGGGCAGATCAGCCAACTGTGGAGATTCCGCCGCCGCCAGACCCATCGATGCCACCGCCAGCACGATCAACGACACCCTGCTTTGCATTGTCAACTCCTGGGTAGAAGGTACTCGAGTGCGGGAATGAACAATCCTATGGCCGGAGCGTGTATGGCGCGCCAGATTGCGCTTCGAAGACCGCGTTGGCCGGCCCCATCACGATCACTTCGTCGTTTCCTTGAAACACGCGCAACGGCCTGTCGAGCCGAACCGCGCAAGGCCCATCGCGATCGGCAACGATGATCGCTTCAGTTAACTGGCCTCCATTCCAGCCAATGTCGACGGTGAATCCACCACGGGCGCGGAGGCCGGTGACGCGGCCTTGAGGCCATGCCGTGGGAAGGGCGGGCAGCAGTTCGATGGCGCCGTCGTGGCTTTGCAGGAGCATCTCCGCAATGCCGGCGGTGCCGCCGAAATTGCCGTCGATCTGAAAGGGCGCGTGGTTGTCGAAGAGGTTCGGCAGGGTGGACTTCGCCAGCAGGGCGTTCAGGTTCTCGCGGGCTTCGTCGCCATTGCCGAGGCGCGCCCAGAAGCTGACGATCCAGGCGCGGCTCCAACCGGTGTGGCCGCCGCCGCTTTCGAGGCGGCGACGCAGCGAAACCTCGGCGGCCTGCGCGAGTTCGGGCGTGCCGTTGCGCGTGATCTGGCTGCCAGGGTGCAGGGCAAAGAGATGGGACATGTGACGGTGGCCCGGTTCGGGTTCATCGAAGTCGTAAAGCCATTCCTGAAGCTGCCCGTGCTTGCCGATCTGGAGCGGCGCCAGGCGCGAGCGAGTGTCGATAAGCGTTGCGCGGAAATCCGCATCGGTATCGAGAATCTCGCTGGCTTCGATGCAGTGTGCGAAGAGGTCGTGCAGGATCTCCAGGTCCATGGACGGTCCCATACAGACGTTGGCTTCCACGCCGTCCGCGGTGCGGAACTTGTTCTCGGGCGAGTTGGACGGTGCGGTGACGAGCCAGCCGTGCTCCGGTTCCTCGATGAGCGTGTCTAGGTAGAACTGGGCCGCGCCTTTCATGACGGGGTATACCGACGCGAGGTAGTCGCGGTCGCCGTTGTAGGCGTAGTGTTCCCAGAGGTGTTGGCAAAGCCAGCCGCTCGCGGCCATGAACTGGCCCCACGAAGGGTGTTCGCCGGGGGAGGTGAATCCCCAGATGTTGGAGATGGTGTGGACCACCCAACCACCGGCGTCGTAGTGAATGCGTGCGGTGCGGCTTCCGGGCGTCTGAAGCGACGCGATGTATTTCAGAAACGGTTCGTGGCATTCCGCGAGATTCGTGACCTCCGCGGGCCAATAGTTCATCTGGTCGTTGATGTTGTGGTGGTAGTCGGCGTTCCACGGCGCCTGAAAATGATCGCACCAGATCCCTTGCAGGTTCGCGGGCAGGTCGCCGGGCCTCGAACTGGAAATGAGCAGGTAGCGGCCGTACTGAAAGTAGAGCGCGGCCAGCGCCGGATCGTCCGCGCCGGATTGGACAGCGGCGATGCGGGCGTCGGTGGGTTGCGCTGCGGCGGCCGCCCCGCCGAGATCAATGCTGACGCGCCGGTACAGGTCTTGGTAGTCGCGCACGTGGGCCGCGCGAAGAC
Organism: Candidatus Hydrogenedentota bacterium; assembly: GCA_023384315.1. GTDB lineage: Bacteria > Hydrogenedentota > Hydrogenedentia > Hydrogenedentales > SLHB01 > JAHDWY01. The sequence continues at coordinate 5,166 of JAHDWY010000128.1, forward strand.
CGGCATAGTCTTTGTTGGCAACCTGAGCCAACTGCCGTTCGCACGTGGCGGTGGGATCGTTGCCGGCGTAGTCCGTCGCGGCGACGAGGACCATCGTGACTGCGTCCGCGTCGCGAACGGTGATGATGCCATCACTCGATTCGAGGTGGCCGCCCTCGTTACGTATCAAGAGGCGCGCTTCGTACCGCATCCCGTTTCCCATCCATGCGCGGCCTGCCAGGACGAGGGTCGTACCGTTTTCGACGCGCGCCATATTCGCCGGTTCGGTCTCCTCGGATTGCTCGAAAGGCTCGATTCGTGAGTCGTTCTTCCAGCGGCGCGAGCTGCGGCGCGGATCGCGGTCGAGACTGGCGCGGAAGAAGATGGCGCCGGGGCGATCCGCCGTGAAACGTATCACGATCGCCTGATCCGGCGCGCTGCTGAAGATTTCGCGGGTATACGTTGTCTCGCCGAATTGGTATCGCACCGAAGCGATGGCGGTGTCGAGGTCCAGCGCGCGAACGTATGAGTCGACCGCGGTCGTATCCGCGCCGAAATCGAGGGTGATATCACCGAGCGTTTGATAGGAGCCGAAGGGCACGTACGCGCCGTTTCCGCGGCCAGAGCCCGCGCCCTGGCAGACGAGCGTCTCGTACGTGAGCGCCTCCGCTTCCGCGTACTTGCCTTCGAGCAACAACTCTCGCACCGCATCGAGATGCTTCAGCGCGTCCGGATTGTCGGCAAATTGCGGTCCTCCCGACCAGAGGCTATCTTCGTTGAGTTGGATCCGCTCCCGCGCCACCCCGCCGAATACCATCGCGCCCAACCGCCCGTTGCCCACCGGCAAGGCCTCGGTCCACACGGCTGCGGGTTGCGCGTACCAGAGTGAGTCCGAACGATTCTCCGATTGCGGGGTTTCCTGCGCGGCCGACACCCCGGTCATGAGTAGCGCAATGATCCATCGGCTCATCGGTACGAGTCCTCCCATTTTCTTCGGCCGGTCCGTGTTGGCATAATGCGACGACTGATAGCCCGTGCTTGCGGGGGAACATCGGGGAGTAAGAATACCATGATTACGCGCGTGCCGTACTTGTTCTTTGTTGGTGTCGCACTGTTTGTGGCCGGAAGTGTCGCGTGGGCGCAGGATAGCGTCGCGATTCACGTCTCCCAGGCCGGAAACGATTCCTGGTCAGGTGCTTTGGCCTCGCCGAATGCGGAGGGGACAGATGGTCCGTTTGCGACGCTGGTTCGGGCGCGCGACGAGGTTCGGCGGATGAAGGCCGACGCGGGACTGCCGGAGGGCGGCGTCCGGGTCGTCGTGCATGGGGGGCGGTATGAGTTTGGCGAAGTGTTGACTCTCACGAGCGAGGATTCGGGTACCGAGCAGGCGCGCGTGACGTACGTGGCGGCGGACGGCGAAGAGGTGCGAATCAGCGGCGGGCGCGTGGTGAACGGGTTCGCGCCGGTGACGGATGCGGCGGAATTGGAGCGGCTCGATCCGTCGGCGCGGGAGCACGTGGTGAAGGCGGACTTGCGCGCCATGGGGATTGAAGACTTCGGTTCTCCCGCGGGCGGCGGGATGGAGGTGTTCTTTCGCGACCAGCCGATGACGCTGTCGCGCTGGCCGAACGACGGGTTCACCCACATTGCCGACCTCGTGGTGGACGATGGGCACAAGATTCACGGGATCCCCGGGAGTACGGTGGGGAAGTTCATTTACGAAGGCGACCGGCCCGAGCGCTGGGTCGGCGAGAAGGACCCGTGGGTGCACGGCTACTGGTTCTGGGACTGGTCCGATCAGCGGCAGCAAATTGCGGCTATCGACGTGGAGAAGCACGAGATCGCAGTGACTGAGCCGTACCACGGATATGGCTACCGCAAGGGGCAATGGTTCTACGGGTATAACCTCCTCATCGAACTGGATTTACCGGGCGAATGGTATCTCGATCGGGAGACCGGCGTGCTGTATT
>JAHDWY010000128.1:7124-9185 GCA_023384315.1 Candidatus Hydrogenedentota bacterium
CGGAATCGATCGCAGGCGGCGACGTGGTGGTCACCATCGTGCCCACGCTGTTTCAGTTGGAAGGCGCATCGTATGTGACCCTGCGCGGATTTACACTGGAGACGGGCCGCGGCACCGCGATCCGCATCACGGACGGGACGAAGAACCGCGTCGAGGCGTGCACCATCCGCAATCTCGGCGGCTGGGCGGTCAGTGCCGGCGGCGGTACCGAACACGGCGTCGTCGGGTGCGACATTTACCAGACCGGCGGCGGCGGAATCTCGTTAAGCGGAGGCGACAGGAACACCCTGGCGCGTGGCGACCACTTTGCGGACAACAACCACATCTACGAGTACAGCCGGATCGACCGCATGTACAACCCCGGCATCACGCTGCAGGGCGTGGGCAACAGGGCGACGCACAATCTCATTCACGACGCGCCGCACATGGGCATGGGATTCGGCGGCAACGATCATCTCATCGAGTTCAATGAGATTTTCAACGTGTGTTACGAGTCCAACGACGCGGGCGCGATCTACACCGGCCGCAACTGGACCATGCGCGGCAACCTCATCCAGAACAACTATCTCCACCACATCAGCGGGTTCCAGGACAAGGGCTGTGTGGGCGTCTACCTCGACGACATGTTTTCTTCCGCCGATATCGTCAGCAACGTGTTTTACAAGGTGACGCGCGCGGCGTTCATCGGCGGTGGACGCGATTGCACGGTGACGAACAACATCTTCGTGGACTGCAAACCGGCCTTGCACATCGATGCGCGCGCCTTGGGTTGGGCGCACGGCCATGCGGACGAATGGATCGCGGAAGAGAAGGAGAAGGGGACCATCTCCGGAATCGATTACAAGAATCCGCCGTACAGCACGCGGTATCCCGCCCTATTGCGCATCATGCAAGGCGAGCCGAAAGCGCCCGAGGGCAATATCATCACGCGCAACATCTGCTGGGGCGGCACCTGGGACGAGGTCGAGGACAAGGCGCGGCCTTACCAGACCATCGAGAACAATCTCGTCCAGGAAGACCCGCACTTCGTGAACGCGGCACAGCAGGATTTCCGCCTGAAAGAGGATTCTCCCGCCTTCGCCATGGGATTCGAGCCGATTCCCGTGGAGAAGATTGGACTCTACGAGTCTCCGGACCGCGCAAACTGGCCGGTGGAGGTGGTGCGCGGGGAATAGAGAAGCAATTGATGCTGTTGGGGTTGCCGTAGACACTGGCATCAAATCCCATGTATAATAACGATTGTGATGGCTATCGTTGGTCTAACGAATAGATGGCGAACCCTGTGCCTCGCGGCGCTGGCCTGTGTGATGTTTCTCACGGGCGGGCCGGCGTGGGCGGGAGGACTTATCCTATGCGTGTGCCACGACGGACACGTGAGTCTGGAGACCACCTGCCAACCGCTGGACTGCTGTCCCGATGATTTCGCCGTGGACGCGGCCAATGCCGGCGACCTGCTTGTATGTGCGGACGCGAACGAGGAGCATCCCTGCGTGGATGTTCCGTTGCTGCTCTATTCCGGCAAGCCGGTGCTGATTCCCGCCAAGTCTACGGTGTTGTCACCATCTCACAATGTGACGACTGAACTTCCCTTCGAGTCGACAGGAGTTCTGCCCACTACCACCGCGGCGCGCTTCGCGGCGGGCGATGGTCGGGTTCTGCCTTTCGAAACCGTTTTCTCCCGTTCCACCGTTCTTCTCATCTGATCGAACTTCTCGACGTTCCCAGTAAGTCCATTACGGGTGTTCTGCACCTTCGGGTGCATTCGAGGAGTTTCGATCATGTCTTTCCAACCCCTTCGGGGGGTACTCGGCTTTCTCTTCGCAGCGCTAATCGCGCAGGGGCAGGAAGCATTCACGGAGCCTGGCGGTACGCTTACGCTGGAGCAGGCCATCCACGCGGCGCTGCAAGGGAGTCCCAAGCTCGCCGCGTTTGATTGGGACCTGCGGGCGGCGGACGCGCGCGTGTTGCAGGCAAGCCTGCGGCCTAACCCGGACCTCGAATTCGAGATCGAGGACATCCGGCTCAACTCCGGACCCGGCGCCACATCACGGACACGGACTC
>JAHDWY010000129.1 GCA_023384315.1 Candidatus Hydrogenedentota bacterium
TGACCGCGAACTCCAGAAGGCGCAGTCCCGGCTGACCGAAGCCCGCACCGACATGGATCGCCTGCCCGACTTTGCCCGGGTGGGTTCCGACCCGGTGGAATGGCTGACGCAACTGGCCGCTTCATTTCGCATCGCGCAACAGGTTCGAGACGAAGAACGCAAACAGCTCATCGAGTTGAACGAGACTACTAACCTCCTGCGCACATCGCTTGACCGGCCGAAGCAGGTGTTTGCCAAGTTCACCGATTTCCCGGCCGAGAGCCGGGAGTTCGCGGTGCATGCGCGGTTGTTCGAGGAGCAGTATGCGACGTCAAATACGCGGCTCGATCACTTGCGCCAGCAGGCCGAGGAGAACGCCGATCGCGTACCGGAATCACGCGCCGCGACAATTATCTCAGGAGCCGCGCTGATTGGACTCGTGGCAGCGGCCTATATCAAGGGGAATATATTCGTCTATGTCCCCGCGTTTTTTTGTGTCATCGGGTTGGTCTACTTCTGCATCGTGTGGGCATTCAGCCGGGCGGCGTCACGTAAAATCGAACGGGAATTGCTCCACACACAAGACGAAATCCATAACATCGAAGATGCCTGGGCAGGACGCCGGCACGCCATGGAGCAAGCCGTCCGCGATGCAGGCTTTGGTTCGGTGCGGGAGTTGGAAGCGTTGTACGAACAATACGTTCAGGATTTGGCAGAATTGCGCGTTTCCGAGGCGCGGTTGCGCGCGCAACACACGACCGTGCAGGAGGAAGACGAGCAGGTACGCAAACTCTTCGGACGCCTGCGCGACACCTTCGAGAAACTGGGCGAACCCGTCAACGAGGAGGGCGACGTCCCGGCGGCCGCGACCCGCGCCATCGCCCGCTATCAGGAGTATCGCGACGCGAAACGGCGCATGACGGAGAGCCGCGAGCGACCCGCCGAACTGGAAACCCATCGGCAGCAGATTGCCGAGGAACTTGAGGCGCGCCGCCGTGAAGAGGTCACGCTTTCGCTCGAGGTGCGGCGAATCCTTCGCGAAGCGGGATACCGGGATGAGAGCCGGCATACGAGCGCGCTGGGCGCCCTGCGCGCGTATCGGATTCGCACGGCCCAATCCCGGCAGAAGCGGGGCCGCGTGGACGTGTTGCGGGAACGCGCGGATTCGATTGACGTGCGGTTGACCGCAGAGGAGGAAGAACTGGCGAGCCTGGAGCAAGCGCTTGCGGAGCAACTCGCTGCGGGGGATGTGGACTCACTCGAAGCATGGCAGGAAAAGGCCGGCATGGCGAAAGCGTATCGGGAGGCGTGGGACTCACGGTCGACCCTGGAAGAGAAGCTGTCCGTCCTGCTGCGCGGGGAAGCGTTGGAAACGCTGCGTCAGCGCGTAGAGCAGGATGGCGCGGGTGCGCTGACGACCACGCGTGACGAGGACAACGTTAAGGCCGACCTGCGATCCGTCAACGTCGAGCTGGAGGATCTGTCAAAGCAGGAGCACGATCTGCACATCCAAATCACGCGCTTGGCCGCGGGCGTGCGTTCGCTGAACGAGATAGAAGAGGAACTCAGCGAGGTACAGTCGCGCGTGCAATCCCTTCAGCTTGAGATGGAAGCGGCTTCCTACGCCGCGGCGCTCATTGAAGAAGTCGCGCGGGATCGCCACGCCCGCATTGCGCCCGGTCTCGCGGACCTCGCGGGGTCTTATCTTGCGGAAATCACCGGCGGTGCCTACTCGGAGCTGCGCATCAGCCGGGAGCTTCGAATTACCATTCGTATCCCGCAGACGGAGCGCCTGAACGACGATCCCGAGCGGCGGTTGAGCAAAGGCACGGTGGATCAGATCTACCTTGCCCTCCGCCTCGCGTTGGTGCGGACGCTCAGCGAGGGCGGGGAAAGTATCCCGCTGCTGCTCGACGATCCGTTTGCGAATTATGACGACGCGCGCCTGCACCGCGCCCTTGAGCTGCTGTGCCGAATCGGCGAGTCGCACCAGGTATTGCTTTTCACGTGCCGGGAAGACGTTGCGCGAACCGCAGAGACGCTGCAGGTGCCAGTACTGCGCCTCTGACGGCACACGAAGCCGCGACTCACCCAAGGATGGCTTGAACGATGTTCCGGAGGTCTTCCCGGCGGAAGGGCTTCTGCAGAAATCCGGCAAACCCGCGAGCAGAAAAGCGCTCGGTAAGTTCTTGTTCGCTGTAACCGCTGGTCAGCACGATGGGGACATCGTCGCGGATGGCTTGCAGGGCGTCAAACGTCGCCTCACCATCCATTCCGGGCATGGTCAGGTCCAGCAGTACGCAGGCAAATTCACCGCGCCGTTCCCGGAATCGTTCCACCGCTTGCTCGCCGTTGCTTGCTGTGACGACCGCCAATCCCTGTTGTTCCAGCATGCGCGCCATGACCGAGCGCACCGCGTCTTCGTCGTCGACCAGAAGTACCGTGCCTTCAAATGTGCAATTCTGAGCATCGTGGTCTTGCGCACCCGACGCCGTAGACGGCGCTTGCGTCGCGGGCAGGAATACGCTGAATACGGTACCCTGCCCCGGAGTGGAACTGACTTCAATCGTCCCGCCATGGCTGCGCACAATCCCGAGTACGGCCGCCAATCCCAGGCCACGACCGGTGAATTTGGTCGTAAAGAAGGGTTCGAAGATGCGTGCAAGAGTCTCTGGTTCCATGCCGGTACCGGTATCGGTAACTTCCAACACCACGTAGTCGCCCGCTCCCGGCGCTTCGCCCGTGAGGGATCCGGCGAAATCCTCCTGCGAGCAATGGACGCCGGCCGTACTGATGGCGATAGTGCCGACGTTGTCTTCCAAGGCGTCCGACGCGTTCGTGATCAGGTTCATGACGATCTGTCGCAATTGGGTTGCGTCGGCCTCCACGAACGGGAGTGGTTCGCTCAGGTTGAATCGCAGGACCGCGCTTTTCGAAATGGATACTTCGAGCAAGTGGGCCATTTCGCGGATGATCTCGTTCACATTTACGAGTTCGACAATAAACTTGCCCTTGCCGGAGTAGGCTAACATCTGCCGGCTCAGGTCCGAAGCCCGTTGCGCCGCCTTCATGACGTCCTGCAGGTACGAGACGGCCGGTGACCGTGGCGGCAGTTCAGAAATGGCGAGGTCGGCGTTGCCAAGAATGCCGACAAGCAAGTTATTGAAATCGTGGGCGATTCCGCCCGCGAGCACGCCGAGGCTCTCCAGCTTCTGGGCATGTTGCATCTGGCCCTCTAGTTTACGGCGCTCTTCGTCGGCGCGATTGTGTTCGGTGATGTCGGTGAAAGTAGCCACGGCGGCGATTACATCCCCGTCGGCGCTTCTTACCGGCGCGGAGCTGACGAGTATGTCGTAATAGGAGCCGTCACTCCGCACCATGCGGGCCTCTTGACCGCGGTACTCCTCACCGCGAAGCGCCGTAGGAATGGACCATGCCTCAAGGGGAATCTCGTTACCGGCGGTGTCGTACGCAATACCCCAAACGGACGGCGAAAGCTCACTGTCCAGTTGACCGTCCGGAATCCGGGCGATGCGCCGGGCGGCGGCGTTAACGAACACGATCTTGCCGTTGCTATCGCAGACCACGATGGCGTCCGCCGCCTGTTGCATGATGGTTTCCATCAGGCCCCGTTGCTTGGCGAGTTCGTCCTCGGCTACCTTGCGTTGCGTGATGTCCTCGACGACAAACAGCAGACGTGGGAGGGTTCCCGAGGCGCCGTCGATAGGAGCAATCGTCGCGAGCACCGTCTCCCAATGGTCACTAATGAACCGCCGGCTTTCGAACCTGACCGATCGGTTCTCATTAATGGACCGCCGATACTTCGTCAACCAGGAATCGATTTCGTCGCGGTCGAAGCCCAACTCCGAGGCGGTGCACCCCGCCACGCTCGTCACATCCCGGCCAACGGCCTCGGCAAACGCCTGGTTTACGTTCACAAAGCGGACCTCATGGTCCTCGATCTCCACCACGCCCATGCGAAATGGCGAGCTATTGAAGAACGTGCGGAGCAGGTTTTCGCTTTCCCGGACCGCGTCCTCGGCCCTGCGCCGTTCAGTAATGTCTTCAACCATACCGATGCCGAAGGCGGGGCGTCCGGTTTCATCGCGCACAATGGTCCCGGTAAGACTGCCCCACACGATGGCGCCGTCTGTGCGCACATAGCGCTTGTCCATCTGGTAGGAATCGTGGGATCCGTGGCGCAGGGATTCCGCCAATGCCAAGTCGGCGTCGAGATCGTCGGGATGCGTAATGCCTTCGATTCCCAACGCGACGATTTCGTCGCGTGAATACCCGAGCATACGTATAAGCGCATCGTTGCAGTCGACGATTTTGAAACTGGAGTCGACGATAACCACACCGAGGCCTGCGTGCTCGAACACGGCCCGAAACCGGGCGTCGCTCTCACGAAGGGCATTTGTGAGCCGGGTACGCTCATCCAGTTCCTCCGACAACTGCCGGTTAGAGGCCTCGAGTTCGGCGGTTCGCTCCTGGACCTGACTTTCCAGGGAGCGGGCCCTTTCGAGGGCTTCGCGCCGATCCCGCTCTTCCTGGGGAAGCCAACGGCGCAGCAGGATCCAGATAATCAGCAGGCCGGCGAGCAGGTTGAAGCCCTTGGGGAGGATGACCAACTCAGGGCGCTCCAGAGTCTCGTGTATGTACGTGGGGAGGAGTTCCATGACGGCCGAATAGCGAAGTCCGAAGAATACACTCTCAAACAACGTGCTGAGCGCGGCGATGCCAAGGATGAAGAAGAGCTTGTACAGGAGGTTATGCTGACGCGATCGGTCTATAAGGCGACGCAGATAGAAGACAAGGATGTATCCCCACACGACGACAAGCATGCCGTAGACCGCGGGAGTGAGATACTGGAAAAGCCCCATTTGTGCTCGCGCATGCGGCGTTCCCGACGCCGTCCGCTCGTACGACGGGGCCACGTCGCTTGGTTATACCGGTACCGTTATACCACGGACACGAATTCCCGTACAGCTTCGAGCTGCTGTGGATGGGGTGGCGGTCAGTCCGCGACGGATTCGGCCATGACCCGCTCGTACGCCTGGCGCGCCACATCGTAGGCTTCACGCGCCTGTTCGCGCTCCTCGTCGCGAATGGCCTTTTCTTTCATCTCCCAGCATCGATCCACCGCCGCCCGGCACCATTCGGCGCTGCGTTTGCTCGCGCGAATGGGTTTGCCGTCCACGAGCACAAAGACGGGGTTTGTATGGCTGCTGGGGAGAATCCGCAGGGCAACCCAACTGGAGTGTTCGACGGGGTGTTCGAAGGCGATCTCCTGGATTTTCCCGTCGGCAATGATTTCCGTTCGCGCCACGGATTGCCCGTTGACGATGAGTTCTACCGGGACCTTTCGGGACGAATTGATGCGCGCCCGTTCGATGTGCCAATAAGGGGACTTGTGGGGTTCCAGTTCAGCGAGTAATTTGCCAGTTTCGTCTTGTTCTTCAGGCAAGTAGGCAGCTATACGTGCCGAGACTGTGACCGTCTTGGCTTGGTCCAGCCGCAGTTCGCTTCCGCTGATACCCATTCCCGCGTCATCGACTCGGAAATCCAGAATGTGCGACTTGCCGTCAGAAACGTAGTTCGCCCCTTCTTTGATCTTCTGCATGTACCCATCGAAGTCCAGTTCGCCGTCCATCGGCGCATAGCTGCGCGCCAGACCCACGCGCTCGTCGTAGATGCAGGGGAAATCGGTTTCGCCGCTGATGCGGGTCCGGAACCCGCAATTGAGCACGTGGTACCAGATATTCAGTTCCCACGGATACGGCGTGTCGCCGGCACTGATGAAATCGCACGCGTCGTGAACGGCCGTCACGATGTATTCGTTTGCGCCGATGCCGTCAAATTTCGCCATCACGTAGTTCGGCAGCTCGAAGGTTTCTTCCAGTGGCTCCAGCCCCCATCCCGAGTGGGAATAGCCGACAACCGCGCCTTGGGACTTGCCCCATTGCAGCACGGGCAGGGTCCAGCTTGGCCACTCCTCAATTTTCGTGGTGTTGGGATAGTCGTCCTCCGTCAGGCGCAACAAGCACAGATGTCCTGCGTGGCTAGAAGGAAAGCCCGACACTTCGACGTCGTACCGCATGAGGTTGGTTGGTGTGGACAGCGCGTTTACCGCGCCGTCGAAGAAGGTCTTCTGGTGATACCAGCATGGGCCCCAGGACAGCACGCAGGCGATGTTGAGATCCTCGCCGAGGGCCTGGCGCATCATGGCTTCGGGCGTCACCCCGGCTTCCGGACTCTCGTAATGGGAACAGCCACCACCATGCACGTGATGGTCCGCGCTGTACCACCCCATGTCGGCGAGGTGGATCCAGCGTTTCAATTCAAAGGTATGCTCGCATTCGGCCGCATCTTCCGGAACGGTGATGGTCGTCTTTTGCGGCAGATATTCCGGTCCACGCGTGAACTCCACGTGGTATTCGCCCGGTGGCAGGTACACGTATTCGCCGTCGGCACGGTAGATTTGGGGCTGGAAGTAAAAGTCCGGGAACTCGTCGATATCCGCCACCCGTCGCGACGGCAACGGATACACGCCGGTGAAGCGCTGCATGGCGGTCAGCATCGTTCCGGTGGGCGGCGTTTCAGCATTTCGAATGCGGTAGTCTGGCTTGGGCGCGTTTGGATTGTCCTCGTCCGCATTGACGCGATCGATACCATCGGTAATCACAAACGACGCCATTGCCGGTTGACCATCGTGGTCTTTTACGCGAAACACGAACTTCACGGCCGGTTTGCAGTCGAAGAGGATATCGACGTGGTCACGGTATCCGATGTCCTGCGTGCCTTGACCTACGTTGAACCCAATCTGCGCTTCGCGCGGGCCGCGCTCTTTCGTGTATGCCTGCATCACCACGTATTCCAGGGGCAGGCCGGACAATTCGGCGTTGAGCGGCCGCCGCTGGTACATCTTCAATTCAAGGAAGCGCCAAGCCAACTCACCCGGACTGATGGCGTTCTCTGGTTTCGGCTCGGGCGCTCCGGAGGAACGGTGGAGCAAGGGGGCCGCGTTAGGACTTTCCACGTTCACGGCCGCGCGCGTGCCGGACTCGTTGTGCACTTTGACGAGAAAGGTGCTCCAGCCGTTCTGCATGAGTTCCGCTTGCGCGGGTCCGCGGTGGACCTTAACCCGCATCTCGGGATTGATGTGCATCAGGGCCAGGCAGTAGGGATCGAGGATCTGCTGCACGCTCTCAACGAGGGCATCCGTATGCGGTTCGTCACGCATGGCCTCCAACCGCGCTTTGTCCTCGTCGGAGAGGTGGCTCCCGAGAAACGAGAGCGCCTCACTCAACCGCAACGCGTGTGCCAGGAGCGGCTGCGGCTCCACGTCGCGCACGAGGTACATATCCTCGGCGCCGCTCCACCTTGCCGTCCCAACCAGCAACGCCATACAAAGAAAGACAGATCGCGTACGCACCATGATTCGCTCCCTTGCAGCAGGTTTCCTCGCGGAAATGACGGATGCCAGTATACGGGGCAAGGAAAGATTTGGAAAGAGAGAAGGCGATTGCGGATTGCGGATTCCGGATCAAAAGACGCGAAGCGGGTCCTGCCGCAGGCGGGACGGCTGCGTCCAAACGTCCGTGCGGGTCCGTGTGGGTCCGTGTAGATATCTGGCCCACACCACCCGCTCGACCGCGAACAGGCGGCGTTGGGTGAGCGCCGCCTGTCGTGCCCGCAAGAGTCTTTGCGAGGTTTGGTAAGGATATGGGTTTGGAGATTTGGCTAGTTTCGATCCCCCATCAAGGTCTGGGCCGACACCACGAGGCTGATAAACTCCGCCCGCCGTCCGTCGGGATCGTACCCGTTTGCGCCTTCGGCAATTTCCCGCACTTTGGCAAAGGTCAAGGAGTCGGGGACGGGACTCGACACGACCGTGTTGATACCGAGGATGCGTGTTCCATCTTCGTTGACGAAAGTCATGGTATGGCTCGCAGGATGCCGCAACAACATTCCGAATCCCGCAACGGCGACGGCCCAGCGGTAATCGCGCGAGGATTGGTCGTAGCCTTCACCGCGATCCACGACCGGCACTTCAAACTTCCGGCTCGCGTCGCCTTCGGGTTCTTTGTAGCGAACCTTGACGGTCATGGTTTCGGGATTGACGTCGCCGGACTGCTGTGGCGCCGGCGCGGGATTTGCCTGGTATTTCAACTCGTCCACCCCACGCCCGGACGTGGTCGACGCGCCGACGGGCACCAGTTCGTACAAGGCCGTCATGCTCTCCCCCGATCCCATTTCGCCGGCGTCCTTCCGGTCGTTGTTGAAGTCGGCGGCGGCGAGGGCGCGGTTTTCGTAGCCGATGAGGCGGTAGGCGGCCACGTGCTGGGGATTGAATTCGATCTGCACTTTCACGTCTTTCGCCACCGTCGCCAGGGTGCCGTCCACCTGTGCGCAGAGCACGCGGGTCGCTTCGTTGTAGTTGTCGATGTAGTGGTAGGCGCCGTTGCCCTTATCGGCCATGGCTTCAAGGCGATCGTCTTTCAGGTTTCCTTCGCCGAAGCCGAGCACGGTCAGAAACACACCCGTCGCGGCGGAGTTGCGAATCAACTCGACCAGCCGGTCGTTGTCGGTTTCGCCCACATTGAAATCACCGTCGGTTGCGAGGATCACCCGGTTGATGCTTTCGCTGACGACGTTCTGCGACGCGATGGAGTAGGCCAGTTCCAAACCGCCCGCGCCGTTCGTCGAGCCCTCCGCATGTAACGCGTCGATCGCTGTTTCGATGGTGGTCCGGTCGCCCACGGTCGTTGGAGACAGCGCAATGCTCGCCGCGTCGCGATAGGTGACGATGGCCACGCGGTCCTGCGGAAGTAACCGCCGCGTCAAGGCTTTCATGGATTCTTTCAGCAAGGGCAGTTTGTTGGAATCCTTCATGGAACCCGACACATCGATGAGAAACACCAGGTTCGCGGGGCCGCGGTCGTCCATGGGCACTTCGCGAGCCTTCAACGCGATCCGCGCGAGCCGGTGTTGGGTCTCCCACACGCACTGCGCGATTTCGACGTCAACCGAAATCGGGTCCTCCCCACGCGGCGTCGCATACTCGTAGTCGAAATAATTGATCATCTCTTCGACGCGCACCGCTTCCGGCGGCGGCAATTGCCCTTGCGTGAGATATCGCCGCACGTTCGCGTACGACGCCGTATCCACGTCTA
>JAHDWY010000130.1 GCA_023384315.1 Candidatus Hydrogenedentota bacterium
TCCTGCGCATCATGGTGGTCGTGCCGGTTCCGATGGGTCCGACGATGCCGACGATGGCGGCCTTTGGAATGATGAAGTTGACGTCGTTGAAGAGGGGGACGCCGCCGAACTGCTTGCTGACACCTTTGAACTCGATCACCTGGTCGCCGAGTTCGGGGCCGGGCGCGATCTGAATGACCGCGCCGTCCTGTTTGCTGGCGGCGGTTTCCCGGGCGACGAGTTGTTCGTAATGGGCAAGGCGGGTTTGCGCGAGTTCGTGGCGGTCCTTGTTGCTCATGCGAATCCAGGAGAGTTCATGTTCCAGCGCCCGGCCGCGGGGCGAGTCTTTCTTTTCCTCCGACGCGAGCTTGGTCAGTTTCTGCTCGAGCCAGGTCGAGTAGTTGCCCTCCCAGGGGACGCCATGGCCACCGTCGAGTTCGAGGATCCACTTCGTGACGTTATCGAGGAAATAGCGGTCGTGGGTCACGATGATGACGGTGCCGGGGTAGTCTTTGAGCTGTTCCTCGAGCCAGTCGACGGTTTCGGCGTCGAGATGGTTGGTGGGCTCGTCGAGGAGAAGCAGGTCCGGCCGTTCGAGCAGGGCTTTGCACAGGGCGACGCGACGCTTCTCGCCGCCGCTGAGGGTCTTGATGATGCGATCGTCGTCGGGCAGGCAGAGGGCCTCGCTGGCCTGGTTCAAGCGCGTATCGAGGTTCCAGGCGTCGGCGGCGTCGAGCTTGTCCTGGAGGACGCCCATGCGGTCGATGGCGGCCTGCATGTCGTCGTCGGACATGGGCTCGGACATGCTGGCGGTGATGGCCTCGTACTCTTTCATCAGAGTCATGGTCTCGGAAAAGGCGGATTCGAGCACCTGGCGGACGGTGGCCTCGAGATCGATGTGCGGTTCCTGGGCGACCATCTTGGCCTCATAGCCCTTGGAGATGTCGGCCTTGCCGTTAAAGTCGTGGTCCTGGCCGGCCATGATGCGGAGCACGGTGGACTTGCCCGCGCCGTTCTCGCCGACGATGCCGATCTTGGCGCCGGGAAAGAAGCAGAGGTTGATGTCCTTGAGGACGTGCTTTTGGCCGAAGTGCTTGTTCAGGCCGAGCATGGTGAAGATGTACTGTTCCGCCATGGGTCTCCTCTTTCACAGAATGCACCGGTAGTGATGCCGTTGGTTTTGGATGTTGTAAGCGCGTCTGCGCGTTGCGCAGGGCGATATTTTACATGGTCGTGGCGTAAGAAGGAAAGCGATGGTTTGTGGGGATGGATCCCCGCCTGCGCGGGGATGACGGTTTAGGGGTGGGGTATGATCTTGGGTTGACTGCCGAAATCCTGGACTGAATGCCGATTCTTTGAGTTCGTAGTCGGCGCCTAGCGGTGGTTGTAGCCTGCGGACTCAGTTTCGGGAGCGTTGGTAGTATTTGCCTTCGTGGAAGGACGGGAAGTAAATGGGAATGAGGGGGTGATCGATCTTTTCGCCGCTGGAGTCGGGTTCGAGGTTTTCTTCGGCGACGTAGTGTTCCCAGCCGCGGTGGCGGAGGATGTGGTACCAGGGTTGGTCGCGGCGCGGTTGGGTCTGGTTGCGCTCGTACCATTCGTCGGGCGCTTCGCATTGGCCGTCGATACCGATGATGACGCCGCGGTAGCCGTAGCGGCGGTGGTGGATGACGTCGCCGATTTCGAACTTGGCCATAAGGGGGACACCTTGCTTTCGGTCAGTATAGGCGGTTTGGGGCGGAGGGGCAATGCTTGTGGTCCGGGTGAAGGATGCAGGTGAGATGGTCAGCGAAGTAGCTGGAAGCGACCAAATCCGAAATTCGAAGCACGAAATCCGAAACAAATCCGAATGTTCAAAATTCGAAACGAGTCTCCAGTGGCTTGGGCGTCCTCGCCTAAGGTGGCCGGCCGAATAGTCTGCCGCCAATTCCCAATATCCTTGGGCGAGGACGCCCAAGCCACGGATCCCGTAACGAAGCGAACCACGAGGGAGAGCGAAGGGAAAACGTTTCGAAGGGAATGGAAGGGCCTTGCGTCTTGCGGTAGAGTGGTGTGGCGCTTGGGCAAACTTGCGGGAGTTCGAGGGGTGGTTATGAATAGGAAGCGAGTCGGGGTGTTGGTGGGAGCCGTGTTGCCGGTGTTGGTTTTCGCGGGTTGTGTCTCGCAGCCACGTGCAGCGGCGCCGGTGCCGCCGCCGGTTAGTGAGAAGGAGCCTGAACCCGTGGCGAAGAAACTTCCGGTGTACGAGGAGTGGCCGTTGTTGCCGCAGCCGCGCGAGATGTCGGTGACGGGGTCGTTTGAGGGTATTATTCCGGCTAAGCAGCTGCATACGGACGCGATGCCGGCATTGATTCAGGCGGCGTTGCAAGAAGCGCTGGCTAGCTTTCCCGCGCACGCTCCGGACATGCTCAGCAATGTGGATCAGCTCTTCTCGCCGGAGGCACGCATCGACCCCATCGCTATGCCGCGTCCTCAGGGCTACGACCTCCGGATTGTGAGTGCGGATCCGAGCGGTTGGCAGGCGACAATACACGTCGTGGCGCACGATGAGGCGGGCCTCTTCTACGCGGCGCAGACCTTGGAGCAACTTGGCAAGCTGGCATCGGAACGGGGTGTGGTGCCGGTGTGTCACATCACGGACTGGCCGGATTTTCCGAATCGCGGGGTGATGATCGATATTGCGCGGGACAAGGTGCCCGAGATGGAGACGCTGTATGAACTCGTGGATTTGATCGCGTCATGGAAATATAACCAGCTCCAGATGTACACGGAGCACACGTTTGCGTACAAGGGGCATCACGTGGTGTGGGAAGATGCGTCGCCGATGACGCCCGCGCAGATTCAGGATCTCGATCGGTACTGCCGGGAGCGGTACGTCCAGCTCATCCCAAACCAGAATTCCTTCGGTCACATGAACCGGTGGCTATCGCATCCAGAGTATGCCGACCTTGCGGAAACGCCGGGCGGGTCGGACCTCTGCCCCATCGATCCGCGTTCGTTTGAGCTGCTGCGGAGCATGTACACCTTCATGTTGCCCAATTTCACGAGCGAGTATGCGAACGTGGGCTGCGACGAAACGTGGAGCCTGGGCAAAGGCCGCAGCAAGGACGCCGTCGCGGAACGGGGCGTGGGCCGGGTCTATCTCGAATTCCTGATGAAGATATATGGACTGCTGAAAGAAGACGGAAAGACGATGCAGTTCTGGGCGGATATCATCAACAACCATCCCGAATTGATACCGGAATTACCGAAAGACGTGGTCGCCATGGAGTGGGGCTACGAAGCGAACCATCCCTACGCGGAACACACGAAGCGGTTCCACGATAACGGCGTGCGGTTCTACGTGGTGCCGGGGACATCGTCGTGGAACTCGCTGCTGGGGCGGACGGACAACGCGCTGGGCAACCTGCGGAATGCGGCGGAGCACGGTATCCAGAACGGCGGCGAGGGATTCCTGGTGACCGATTGGGGCGATGGCGGGCACTGGCAGTTTCTACCGGTGTCGTATTTGCCGTTCTTGTATGGCGCGGCGGTGAGCTGGTGTTATGAAGCGAACCGGGATTGTGACGTGGCGGCGTTGACGGACCGCTATGCGTTCATGGATGCGGCGGGCGCCATGGGCCAGGTGGCCTATGATCTGGGCAATGCGCACCAGCAGACGGGACTCGAATTCGGCAACAGCACGATGTACTACATGATGCTCAGCCGCTTTCGGGATCGCCCGCTCGCGACCAACGACTTTGGTGTACTGGACGCGGCCAAGTTCGACGCGACGGTGCAGACGATCGACGCGATTCTCGCGCGCATGGATAGCGCGGACATGCAACGGCCGGACGCCGAGCTGATCAAGGCGGAGTTCCGAATGAATGCCGCGCTCGCGAAGTTTTCCTGCCGGCTGGGCGCGGCGCGGGTGCGGGCGGGCGGTGTGCCCACGGCGGAATTACCGGTGGATGTCCGCGCGGAGTTGGCGGCGGAGCTGGAACCATTGATTCCCGAGTACCGGCAGTTGTGGCTGGCGCGGAACCGGTCGGGCGGTTTGAAGGACAGCGCCGGGCGGTTTGAGGACCTGTTGACCATGTTGAGGCAGTAAGGAAATGAGGTACGCAGTGAACACTTCTTCCAAATGGCCATGTATTGTGAATCGCCTCATAGTTGCCTCGATGGGATTGTGCGTTGCGGCGTCCGCGACGGACTACTACGTGGCGACGACCGGGTCGGACGAGGCGGCGGGGTCACAGGAGTCGCCATTTCGTACGGTCCAGCGCGCAGCGGAGGTTATGCAGGCCGGCGATACGTGCATCGTGCGCGAAGGCGTATACCGGGAGTCAGTCCGCCCTGCGAATTCGGGCAGTGCGGACCAGCCGATTACCTTTCGCGCGGCGGAAGGCGAGTCTGTGGTCGTGAGCGGGGCTGAGCCCATCGAGGGTTGGACGGCGCGTGACAGTCGATGGACGGCGCAGGCCGACTTTCACTTCGAGCAGCTCTTCATCGACGGTGTCATGATGCCGCCGGCGCGATGGCCGAACATGGACGCCGGAGCGATCTGGCCTACCTTTGCGGAAGCGGACGACGGCAGCGATGCGACCGGTATCGTCGATGGTGATTTGCCTGAACTCGACCTTCAGGGTGCGCGCATCCACGTCTTGCCGGGAAGGCGTTGGGTGTCGTGGATGCGGCAGGTTGACGGCCTGGAATCGCACGACGCGGCGCGCAAGGTGCTGTTTGAGGGGTCCTGGAGCCAGGAACCCGCCTATCGCATCGAGAAGGGCACGCAGTACTACGTCTTCGGAGCGCCGTCGCTACTGGACGCGCCGGGGGAATGGTGCGTGGACGGTACGACGGTGACGCTGATTCCGCCGGCGGATGCCGCGGCGAATGACCTGCGAATCGAGGCCAGGAAACGTGAATTCGCTTTCGATCTCCGCGAGCGAAGCCACATCGTCGTGGAAGGGTTTCGCATCTTCGCGTCGACCGTTCAATTGGGCGACGCGCAGGGGTGCACGATTGAAAACTGCCATCTGCGGTATCCCTCCCACTTCACGAATCCGGATGGCTGGACGATTCCCGACAGCGGCATCGTTGTGAGCGGAAAGGGAAATACGATTCGGGCGTGCTCTATCCAATACAGCGCGGGCAACGGGATCACATTGGACGGCGAGAACAACACGGTCGCGAATTGCCTGGTGCGCTACGTGGACTACATGGCGACAGATTGCGGGGCGATTTTCGCGCGGGGCCGGGGGAACATCATCGAGCGGAATACCTTGTGCGAAGCCGGACGAAGCGTGTTGTTGCACCGGGCATTGAAGGCAGGCCGCATCGTGTACAACGATATTTTTCATGCGGGCATCCTGACGACCGATTTGGGAAGCACCTACTGTTTTCAGACCGATGGCGAAGGAACGGTTATCGCGTACAACTGGGTACATGACAACCTCGCCGATCATGTAGGCGTTGGCATCTACATCGATAACGGCTCCAAGAATTTCCTCATCCATCACAACGTGTCGTGGAACAATCCGGACAGCGGCATCCGGCTCAACACGCCGTCGCACGACAATCTCGTGTACAACAACACGGTCCTGAACAATGGCAACAGCCTGAGCTACTGGGGTCCCGATGGAGAAAACCGGCAACCAGGCTGCCGCGCGATCAACAATATCTTCACGGACAAGGTAGAACCCGGCGATGGGATCGAGATGATCCACAACTTTGAGGGCGTTGCGCCTGCCGTCAAGTCAATTGAAGAACACGACTTTCGGTTAGCGGAAGGATCTTCTTGTATCGACGCGGGGATTCCGATTGACAGAATTACCGACGGGTATATCGGTCAAGCGCCAGACATCGGCGCCTATGAATTCGGCGGGACTCCTTGGAAACCCGGTCACGACTGGGGAGAGCCGCCGGAGTTTTGACGGAGCGACGTGAAGGAATTGCGGGAAAGGATGGAGCCATGAAGGAATCGGGTCGAATCACTCGAACGCAATTCCTCGCGGTCTGCGGGCTGGCGGTGGCGGGCGCGGCGGCGGCGCAGAAACCGCGGCGGGCGCAACGGCGGCCGAATTTCCTGGTGATTGTCAGCGACGACCACGCCTTTCGCGCCATCGGGTACAACAACCCGATCGTGAAGACGCCGCACATGGGCCGGCTGGCGGGCGACGGCATCATCTTCGACCGGGCCTATATCGCGACGCCCATCTGCGCGGCGAGCCGGGCGAGCATGTTGACGGGTTTGTTTCCACAACAGCATGGGTCGGTGGGGCTGGACGGCGCGGGGTTTCACCGCAACGTGGTGGAAGAGCGGAACTACCCGACACTGGCGCATATGCTCGGCGAAACGGGGTACGACACCGCGTTCTTCGGCAAGTCGCATTTGGGACCGCCCACGGACTACGGGTTTGCCTTTGGCGAGGAACAGCCGGATCGGCAGGACAACACGATTTTCGCGAGTGCCACAGAGTTTGTTCAGAGCCGGAAGGAGAACGACACCCCGTTTCTCATGTGGGTGGCGACGCATCAGCCGCATATCCCCGTGGAGCCGGGTGAGGAATGGCTCGAACTGTACAAGGACGCGGACATCCAGGTCGATCCGAACTTCATGGAGTCACCGCCGGAACGGAGCGAATTCAATCAAGGGTTGCCCGGCGAACATTTCTATCGCGAGTCTCGCGACGATCCGGACTTCACCGGGCTGCGTTCGGGTCCGCCGCGCACGAAGGAGCAGACCATCGAATTCATGCGGTATTACTACGCTGTGATCTCGCGGTTGGATAGCCAGATTGGCGCGCTCGTGGATACGCTGAAGGCTGCGGGACAGTACGAGAACACGGTCATCGTGTACATCGGCGACAATGGGTACCATCTCGGCAATCACGGGCTCGGCAACAAGATCACCATGCACGAGGAATCCGCGCGAGTGCCCATGTTCCTCCATTGGGACGGCCTGCGCAAGACGGGGGTGCGCAGCGAATCGCTCGTGTCGAGTCTGGACATTTTTCCCACGCTGCTTGACCTCGCGGGCCTCGATGCGCCGGATGGTTTGATGGGCAAGTCGCTCACGCCGCTCTTCTCGAATCCGGACAAATCGCACCGCGACTACGTAGCGAGCGAATGCGTAGGCGTCGGCGGCAAACCCGGCGAGGGGCACCGGATGGTCTGCACCGGGGAATGGAAATACATCTTGACCGACACGAACGAGGAGGTGCTTTATCATCTCACGGACGATCCCTACGAGATGAACGACGTGTCGGGCGCGGATGGGAACGCTGCGATACTCGACAAGCTCCGCGGATACATGCGGGAGTGGATGAGGGAGGTTGGCGATACGCATGCGGCGCCGTCTGGCTGGCGCGTATAGAAGAGTAAGTAATGGCGGAGAGAGAGGGATTCGAACCCTCGGTACGGGTTTACCCCGTACAACGGCTTAGCAGGCCGCCACCTTCAGCCACTCGGTCATCTCTCCGAAGAAAAGCAGCGATTAGGGTAGCATGAGGCTCTGAATTGATGCAAATTGGGGACGGTGCAGGGGAAATGATCAGACCGATCGGTCGGATCGGTCTGATCGGAGGTAGGCGACGCACTCCTGGCGTTATTTGTTTTTGATGGCGTTGTAGGCTTCGAGCGCGCGTTCGCGGGCCTGGGCGTGATCGACAATGGGGATTGGGTAGGTGTCGCCGAGGGTCACGCCGGCTTCGATCAGCTCCACTTCGGAAGCTTCCCAGGGTTTGTGAATCCACTTGGGCGGAAGATTTGCCAACTCGGGAACCCATTGGCGAACGTAATCGCCGTCGGGATCGTAGCGCTCGCCTTGGGTCACGGGGTTGAAGATGCGGAAGTAGGGGGCCGCGTCGGCGCCGCACCCGGCGGTCCATTGCCAGCCCTGGGTGTTGTTGGCGAGGTCGGCGTCGACGAGGGTGTCCCAGAACCACCGCGCGCCTTCCAACCAGTGAATGATTAAGTCCTTGGTCAGGAACGATGCGACGATCATGCGGACGCGGTTGTGCATCCAGCCGGTCGTCCAGAGTTCGCGCATGCCGGCATCGACGATGGGGTAGCCGGTCATGCCTTTTTGCCACGCGCGCAAGGCCTTTTCGTCATCGGCCCAGGGGAAGCGGTTGAACTGGTCGCGGAGGTTTTCGTTCGGCACGTGGGGAAAGTGGTAGAGCAGGTGGTAGGAAAACTCGCGCCAGCCGAGTTCCGCGAGGAACTTCTCGGCGCCTTTCGCGGCGCCCTTCCCAGTAGTTCCAGCGAGGTGATTTTGCGTGGTGCTCCAGATCTGCCGTGGGCTGATCTCGCCGAAATGAAGATGGGGCGACAGTCGCGAGGTGCCGAGGATATCGGGGCGATCTCGAGCCGAGTCGTAGTCGGCGACGGCGTCCTCCAGGAACCGGATCAGTTGTTCCGCGGCCGCGCGTTCGCCCATGGACCACGCCTCTCGAATGCCTTCGTCCCATGAGATGCCCGGCAATAACCGCAACGCGTCCAACTCCAGTGAAGCGGGCCAATCGTTCGGCGCGGGAATCTTGCGCGGTGCGGGGAACGGTTCGGCGGGGTCGTCTTTTGCGAGGCAAGCCTTCCAGAACGGCGTAAACACCTGGTAGGGATCGCCCTGTTTGCTTTCGATCTCCCAAGGCTCAAAGAGGAGCGAACCATTAAAGCTCATGGCGTCGCAGCCCATGTCGCGCAGGGCGGTCTTGACGGTTTCGTCGCGCGTACGAATCGCGGGTTCGTAGCGGCGATTCCAGTAGACGGCTCCCGCGCCGGCGTCGCGAACAAGACCCTCGAGGATGTCCTGGGAGCGGCCCTTCCGGACGATTAAGCGGGAGTGCTTATCCTGCAGGGAAGCATCCAGCGCGGAAAGTGAGTGGTGGAGCCAGACGTTAGAGGCAGCGCCGGCGGGCCACTCCCCCTCTTCTTCCGGCGCGTGGATGTACACGGGAATGATGGGTCCGCCGCGCTTGACGGCGGTGGCTAAAGCGGGATTGTCCTCGATCCGGAGGTCCTGTCGAAACCAGACGATTGCAGGTGATGTGCTCATGGATGGTACTTCTTACACTATTGCCATTATGCAGAAACCACGTGGAACACGCATCCATTCCGCGATTAGGCCCGCCGGGGGCTATTTGTGTTGGAGCCGGACGACACCTCGGCTATACCGTGCGAG
>JAHDWY010000131.1 GCA_023384315.1 Candidatus Hydrogenedentota bacterium
ACGTCGGGGTCTTGACGCATGACGGATTTCAGCGCTTGGGGAAAACTGTCCGTGTCGATCTTGATCTCGCGCTGGTTGACGACGGCCTTCTTGTCCATGTGGGTGTATTCGATGGGGTCTTCAATGGTGACGATGTGACACTTTCGCCGCTCGTTGATGTAGTCGATGATGGCCGCGAGGGACGTCGATTTCCCGCTGCCGGTCGTCCCCGTAATCAATACGAGGCCACGCACC
The DNA here is from genome assembly GCA_023384315.1 of Candidatus Hydrogenedentota bacterium. Classification (GTDB taxonomy): domain Bacteria; phylum Hydrogenedentota; class Hydrogenedentia; order Hydrogenedentales; family SLHB01; genus JAHDWY01. The sequence goes on from JAHDWY010000131.1 coordinate 235, forward strand.
ATCAGCGAAAAACGTTCGGCCGCCATGGGGAGATGCAGGTCTTCGAAATCCGGGATGTGGGACTTGATGTGCCGCATGACCAGAGACACGGTGCCTCGCTGATAGAAGACGTTCACGCGGAACCGGCCGAAATCGGGATCGGAATGGGCGAGATCGTATTCGTGTTGCTTCTCAAACACTTGCCGCTGGGTTTCGTTCAGCAGTTCCCCCAGTAATTCTTCGATGTTCTCCTTTGTGAGGACTCGCTTACGCGGCACCAACTCCCCGTCGATCCGAAAGTAGGGCGTGGAATCCGTCTTGATGTGGATATCCGACGCGCCTTTCTCCGTGGCCCGTTCGAGAAGCTGTTTCAAGAGACTCACGTCCGTTTCATCCTCTTGCGCATGAACGCGGGAATGCTAAGATCCTCTTCCGGCTCGCGCGGCGCGAAGGGGGTAATCGTTTCAGAATACTCCGGCGCTTCGGGTTCGGTGTTGGCGAAATCGTCGTCGGAGAACAAATACTGTTCCTGCGGTTCAACGCGTGCCGCCACCCAGGCGTCCTCCCTCTGCGCCGCGACTTCAGGCTCCGCTTCGGCTGGTGCCGGGAACTCTTCCTCCACTTCCAGCGTCAGGGAAACCATGTCTTGATCGCGCTTTCGCGGCATCATCGCTTCATAGGGGAATCCTGCGGCGATTACCGTGACCTGAATCTCCGGTCGCGGATCGTCATCGACCACGGCGCCGAAGATGATGTTGGCGCGCGGATGGGCGGCCTTCTGGACCGTCGTTACGGCATCCAGGACCTCGCGCATGCTCATGTCGCTGCCGCCTTTCACATTGACGATCACGCCGATGGCGCCGTCAATGCTCGACTTCTCGAGCAGGGGACAAATGATCGCCTCTTCCGCAGCCCGAATCGCGCGCTTCTCGTCTTCCGCGGTGCCAATGCCCATGAGGGCGCGGCCGCTTTCCTTCATGATGGTGCGCACGTCCGCGAAGTCCAGATTAATCAGGCCCGGCAGGGTAATCAACTCGGAGATGGCGCGCACGCCGTTGTGCAGCACTTCGTCGGCGAGCCGGAAGGCGTTAAGGAACGAAACGTTTTCGTGGCAAAGCAAGGCCAGCCGATCGTTGGGCACGACGATGAGCGCGTCAACATGCTTCTCCAAGGCTTCCAAACCGCGCATGGCGTTGTCCATGCGGCCACCGCCTTCGAATTGGAAGGGGAGTGTGACGATCGCCACAGTGAGCGCTCCGGTTTCCTTGGCGTATTCCGCAACGACCGGCGTCGCGCCGGTGCCCGTGCCGCCTCCGAGACCGGCGGTGAGGAAGATCATATCGGCGCCCATGAGAACTTCCGTGATGCGTTCGCGGTCTTCCTTCGCCGCCAACTCCCCCATCTCCGGTTTCGCGCCCGCGCCGAGACCGACCTTGCCGATCTGCAGGCGCGTGCCCGCGGGTGAATGTTTCAACGCCTGGGCGTCGGTGTTGATGGTGATGAAGTCGACGTCTTTCATGCCGGCTTCGATCATGCGGCCCACGGCATTGCCGCCGCCGCCGCCGATGCCGCACACCTTGATAACCGCCTGCTGATCGAAGGAGGAGAATTCGTCCGAAATCCCCATAGTCATTGGTCCATCTCCCAACTGTGTTGGCCGGCCCACAACTCCCGGCTCGCTTCCGTGCTCGCTCGCTTCTCTATAGACATGCCACGTCGCGGTCGAACCGCAGATCGACGTATTCCGTACATTCCAGGTTTCCGCCCTTGTACTCCCAGACCGTGTCCAGATTGGCAGCTTGTTGAATGGCCCGCCCCCGGCCCCAGCGAATTTCGTAGTCCAGCTCGTTGCAGTACATGCGCACGTCGCTCGTGGACGGCGCGGCGATCTCCGAGACCGTCACCGTTTCGGCCACATGGGTGTCGCGAAAGGCAAGCCACACGTCGACTGCTTCGCGCAACGAGGGCTGCTCGAGTTTCGCGCCGGGCTCGATGTTCCCCAGGCCGGGCACCTGCGTGATGAGCGGGCCGGTATGGCGCGCGTGTTCGTCGATCTTCTTCAGCACATTCAGATTCGCGTCGATCTCAAAGTACTGATTTCGCAACGCGAGCGTCGCAACCGGCACGCGCTCTTCCACCGCAATGGCCACCATGTCTGGAAACACGCGTGTCACGCGACAGCGCTCGATGTAGGGCAAGGCGTTCACCTTCGAGCGGACTTCTGCCGTGGGCAGCAGGAGGATGATGTCTTCGTTCGTGAGGCCCGAAGCGGCGACAACGTCGTTCGCATCGACCAGATTTGTGCCGGTCACTTTGATCATCTTGATGCGGAAATAGGTCGATTCGTTGACGTAGGTATAGAAAGCGTACGCGGCTGCGCAGGCCACGGCCAAGGCGAATAGCGTAGACAGGATCGAATCCGCGTTGCGGCGGATCGACCGCTTCGCCGCTCCGCGGCGGGAACTGCGCTTCTTTTGCGTGTTCCGTGCCATCAGCGCTTGCGCAGCTCCTCGAGTATCTCCGGGCAGATCCGGTTGATGTTGCCGGCCCCCAGAACCAACACCACGTCTCCCTCGCGCAAATCGGGCGCGAGGGTCTTACCGACGGCGTGCATATCGGAAATCAACTCGACCGGGGAGCCGCCTTTGTCGCGCGCGGCGTTCACGATCAAGCTCGAATCAACACCGGGCATAGGCTCTTCTCGCGACGGATAGATGTCCGTGACGATGCTGCGGTCGCAGGTCGACAGCACGCGCGCAAAGTCGTCATAGAAAAACTTCGTGCGGCTGAACAGGTGCGGCTGGAACACGGCGATGACGCGGGATGGTTCGATCCAGCGAATGGCTTCCAGCGTGCTCGCAATCTCCGTGGGATGATGGGCGTAGTCTTCGATGATGGTGACGCCGTTGTGTTCGCCTCGTACCTGCAAGCGCCGCTGCACGCCGTCGTAGAGTTGAAGTCCGTCCGCGATGTGCCCGAAGTTCATACCGAGACACAAACCGACGGCGCATGCCGCCAAGGCATTGTTCACATTGTGCGCGCCGATGGCGTTAAAGGTCAGCGTGCCCAGCTTTCCCACTCGCCCGAGGCGTTCGTCGTGGCTGGTTACGTCCACCTGCGTGCACAGGCGGGAGATGGGCGTCGACCGATCCTCGACTTTGCAGAGGCGCACGTTGGAACCGTGGAGCAACGCGCCCTCCTGCGTTCCATAGGTCATGCAGACACTCTCAATATCCTTCATGATGGTTCGGCAATTGGGATCGTCGAAGCAAACGATGGAGTAGCCGTAGAACGGCACGGCGTTGCAGAACTCGGTAAACGCGCGCTTGATGTTGTCGAGGGTCCCGTAGTACTCAAGGTGCTCCGCGTCGATATTCGTCACGACGCCGATGGTCGGATGCAGACGCAGGAAGGAGCCGTCGTGCTCGTCGGCTTCCGCGACGAGATAATCGCCGGTGCCCCATCGCGCGTTCGTGCCGCTTCGATGGAGGATGCCGCCGATGATGCTGGTAGCGCCGAAGTTGGCGCGATCCATGATGGCGCTGATCATGGAGGTCGTGGTCGTTTTGCCGTGGGTTCCGCCGACCGCCACCGCGTTCGGCTTCAGCCGCATGAGATCCGCCAGGAGTTCACTGCGATGTATCACTGGGATACCGCGATCGCGTGCCGCAACAACCTCGGGATTCGTATCATCGACGGCTGCCGAAACAACCAGAATTCCCGCATCGCCGATGTGCGACGGATCGTGGCCTTCGTGGAACCGAAGCCCATACTGCTCAAGGCGCTGGGTAATTTCGCTGGCCCGCAGGTCCGACCCGGAGACGGTATAGTCCAAATTCAGGAGGATTTCGGCGAGACCGCTCATACCGATCCCGCCGACCCCGACGAAGTGGACTTTTCGTTTCCGGCCGTTCAACGCCTGCTTCTCCCCAATATCTTGTGGTGTTCCGCATTATAGCACAAGCTTTGATACAAGTGAAGGGGCCTTTTGGGGCTCCACACCCAATATTTTGTGCAGGAGATGGTCACCTTGAGAACCGACCGTGCCCGTACTCGCTGCGCCCAGCCGATGCCCGTAAGTGACTCGGTTCACTAGCCCTAAAGCCGTTTGATTCCCCGCGCTGCGACGAAGTTTCCTCTTGTCACGGCCAAGGCTCTCTCGATACACTACGCGGGCACTACGTGTCCCACCGGGCAAACGGGGCGTTGTCCATAACGGACAGACGAATGCCTGGATCGGCTGTGGGGAGGGGAATTCATGGCTCAGGAAGGTTCTGCGAAGATTCCGTGGTACTCCGGGCTGACGGGGTACCACTATCTGGTTTTGACCGTGGCGTCGCTGGGGTGGTTGTTCGACACCATGGACCAGTGGCTTTATGTGCTGGCGCGGCAGCCTGCCTTGCAGGAGTTGCTGGGCTCGGGGGCCACGGCCGCGGATGTGGCCGCAAAATCGGGTACGGTGCAGGCCATCTTCATCGCGGGGTGGGCCACCGGCGGATTCCTCTTTGGCATGGTCGGCGACCGCCTGGGCCGAACGCTAACCATGGCCATCACGGTCCTCATGTACGCGCTGTTCACGGGACTGAGCGGCTTGGCGCAATCCTGGGAAGCCTTCGCCGTCTTCCGGTTTCTTACCGGGCTAGGCATTGGCGGCGAGTTTGCCGCAGGCGCAGCCTTGATCGCGGAGTCGCTACCGGACCATGCGCGCCCGACGGCGCTCGGCATCATGCAGGCCGCCTCAGCCTTTGGTAACGTGCTCGCAGGCGGCATCAGTTTCGTCGTGTTCCGCACGGTGCCCACTGAGGGTTTCGAGGCCATGGGCATCACGATGACCAGTTGGCGGATCATCTTCTTCATCGGATTCATTCCCGCCATGCTGGTATTCGCGATTCGACTCTTCGTCCGGGAACCCGAGCACTGGCACACCGCTCGAGCGAAAGCCAAGGCCGGGGACATCAAGCTGGGCTCGATTACCAATCTGTTTACCGAGCCGGTGCTCCGGCGCAACACCCTGGTTGGCGTAGGGCTGGCGGCGGTCGGCGTGATCGGATTCTGGGGGATCGGGACCTTCTCGCCGGACCTGCTGCGCGGCGCGATCAATCCCAACGACTTGCCCGAACTGAAGGCCATGGCCGATCAGCGCGCCAGCTTGAGCGTGATGGCGCAGAACGTGGGTGCGTTCTTTGGCATTCTCACGTGGACCTGGCTCGCCATTCGTATCGGGCGTAAGAAGGCGTTTGCGCTGACGTTCATTGCCTGCGCCATTGCGGTGCCGGCGACGTTTCACCTGACCGATTCGTTCGCCATGGCACTGGTCATGTTCCCCATCATGGGATTCTTTACGACGTCCCTCTTCGGCGGTTACGCCGTATACTTCCCGGAACTCTTTCCCACGCGAGTCCGCGCCACAGGGACCGGGTTCTGCTATAACGTCGCCCGTTACCTGGCCATCGCTGGACCTTCGTTGTTTGGGTCATTGCGTGGGGCGTACGGGATTCAATGGGCCGCGACCATCGTGTCCGTGATTTTCATTCTTGGTCTGTTCGTGCTGCCGTTCGCTCCGGAAACCAAGGACAAGCCCCTGGAGATGTAACCGCTCAAACGAAAGATCCCGCAACGCCTCATCGCCGCCAAGGCAGGGCCGCGTCGAGTGTTTCTGGTGCATCTTCGAGGAAGTACACCTCCAACTCCCACGGCGCGTATCCGGGTCCGGGGTCGAACATGTAGATCTTCGCCGTAAAGTCGTTGTCCGCGCTCGGGTGCTCCAGCACGAAGGGATGAATGTCTCCGGAACGGATGTCACGGATAACGATCGTTCCCGGCCTGGCAGGAAGCGGCGACTCGATCCGCGATTCAATTACGTGAATCGGATCGGCGGCGACGTGCTCTATAGACACCGCATCGCCCCGAATACTGAGAATGTCTTTTCCGTCGACGCGGCCGTTCCAATAGAGAATCATCACGGCGTCGTTCAAGTGGGTTTCGACCAGACGGCGATTGTCGGCCTGCTGCCCGGCGATGGCGTCGGATACCCCTGCCGCATCGGGCGCCTTTTCCAGGATTAGCTCCGCTCCCTCAAGGTCGTCCAATGCCGCTCGCACATTCTTAAGCAGTTGTTCGATGCCATAGAGCTTGTACCCGAAGCCGGGTGCGGCACGAAATGCGTCGACCACCGATTGCAGCTCGTCGCACTCCGACGCCAGACGGTCCCGTGCGGCGTCGCTGCGCGCTTGCCGGTACTCGAAATAGGCGAAGCAGGTCCGGACGTAACGGTTGTTTGTTTGAACCAGCAGACGAGTGAGATCGAGCGATTCTATCACTCGTTGTGCGACCTCAGGATCGTCAAAGTCTGCGCGCGAATCCTGGCCCAACGTGAGCATGCGTTCCGCGCTCGTCAGTCCTCCATCGAGGTACTCCAAGGTTTCAGCAATCCGATCCTTGCAGGGACGATACATGGTGTCGTACAGCCACTGGACATGGTCCTTCCCGCGGTCGATGTCCGGAAAACCGCGCACGGGGAAGGTGGTAAGCCGGAGATGCGGCAAGGTGTTCCATTCGGCGGCCTCGGCGACGGGTTTGATGTAGAGTCCGTCCTTGTACGCCTCGCCGGAGAGCATTATCGCCTCTCCCATTGTCTCGGCGACATCGCGTCCAAAGTGGATCGACGCAAAATCCACGGCGACGCTCCGCGGATCGTCGAGGGGGTCCCACGACATGCGGAACGCGGTGTACACGGTCAGGTCGTTGGAATCCCAGCCGTCGCCTGCGGCCGAGCCGAATTGCGAACCCACGATGTTGCTCTTCTGTCCGCGCCAGAGCTTCTCGAACCCTTCCTGGAAGTACAGGCCCGGATAGGTCGGAAAGATAGTCACGGACCCATCTTCGTGGTAATTCATCGCCGCAAGCAGGACCAGCATCTTGTGCGGGGTCAGGTTGAAGGTCGGGTTGATGGGCTGATAGAACCACCGGTCGCCGCGGGTCAGATACGGCGACAGGTACAGGTTTTCGGTCGGTACGGCGTCCGTGAAGATGGCGCGATACACGTCCGCGTTCGAGTGCTGTTCCGTCGCGCCAGTCACCCAGGTCCGGTGGTAATAGATCTTGTCGAACTCCCCCACCACCACTTCGTGGAGTTTCTGCAGGAAAGTCTGGTACCGGCGTTCGAGCGGCCAGCCCTCCACCTCCGGTTCGTGCATGACGTCGTACGGCTTCCATGGCTCCACCACACGCGTGTGCTCTCCCGTGCGAATGCGAATGCCATCAATACCGGGCATGGCTTCAAGAAGCCGGCGGTACTTGTCCTGCAACATGGTCCAGAGCGCATCATTCGACGGGTCGGGTGACGCGCCCATATCCTCCAGCACCGACGGCAAGTACGAAAACTCGTCGGCTACCGTGAAGAACTTCATGTGCAATGCGTGCGCGTATTCGATGAGTTCCTGCGTCGCGAGCCGGTTCTGTACGTTCTCGGCCGCGAGCGGTTCAAGGGCATAGGGCACCAGCGCGTTCGTATTGGCGCTGGTCGTCCAGTTGACGGTATAGCGCAAGGCATTCCGCATATCCTGTATCGACGGCCCGCCGCCCGAACGGATTTCCAGTGCGGGATCGCGCTCGACGTTCAGATCGGGAATCTCCTTGAAGACCCGCAACCGATCCCATAGCCAATACAATCCGTACACATCGCCAGCAATAGAGCCGCCCGCAATCGCAATGGTGCGATTACCGTCGATCGTTTCCGTGCGAATCTGGAAGCCCTGCGGATTGGCGACCTCCTCCAGAGCGATGCCCGCACGCGCGACCGCCTCCTTCCCGACGACGATTCGATTGCCCGAGAAGGGCGCGTCGGGTGCATGCACCGAGAACGCAATCCCAAGCGGCTTGCCCGCCTCTATGAGGTCATGCACCGCCAGCATGGTTGCCGTATCCGTGCCCTGCGTTGCATCGAGCAGAACATTCCACGTCTCGGAATCAGCGGGACTCCCCCAAACGCGTTTTGAATTCCCAACGATTTTTTGACCCGGCACCAGTATACGGCACGGTGGCGCACCGGCCAAGCCGAGCAGAAGCAAGCGCCCACGTTGCTGTTGTGACACGGGACGTATAGAATCGGTCTGCGAACTTCGTCGCTCGCAACTCGGCAAAGTATCATTGGTGCACAGGGGTTCAGTGAGCATGCGCACGCGCGTCACCATTCGGCCGGAAAAACCGGCTGATTATGAGGCGGTCATCCAACTAAACGATGCCGCCTTTGGCCAGCCCAACGAAGGCGCCTTGGTGCGTGTCCTTCGCGAAGAAGCCTTTCCCGCGGTTTCGCTTGTGGCCGTCGCGGGTGACGCGGTCGTCGGCCACATTCTTTTCACGCCGGTAACCGCGGAAGAGGCCCCTGCCGGACCTGCGCTACTCATGGGCCTCGCGCCGATGGCCGTCTTGCCCGAGCTGCAAAACCAGGGCATCGGCTCTCGTTTAGTCCGCGCCGGGCTCAAAGCCTGCACCGCCATTGGGTGCGGTGCCGTCGTCGTGCTCGGGCATCCGGAGTATTATCCGCGATTCGGTTTCGTACCTGCCTCTCGCTTTGGAATCCGCTGCGAGTACGATGTCCCGGATGAAGTGTTCATGGTCGTAGAACTGGCGCCCGACGCGCTGACAAAGTGCACCGGACTCGTGAAGTACCATCCCGCCTTCGCGGAGGTGACCGATCCGTGATCGCGCTCCGGTATCTCGCCATTTTCATTCTCGTGTGTTCGTTTGGCATGGCCCAGGCGAATCCTGACGCCTCCCTGATCACCCATGCGGAGGACTACACCTTCGGCTACTACCCCTTCGGTTGGCGGGGCACCGATGCAGCGGGCGACCGCGTCTTCGCCATCCAAACCAATTGCTATGCGCTCACACTGAATACCACC
>JAHDWY010000132.1 GCA_023384315.1 Candidatus Hydrogenedentota bacterium
CATCCGATGTATCGGTTCCGAGAGCGCGTCTCGCCGGGCGCCAATCGCATGTTTGTACTGGGCGAGACAAACCTCGAGCAGGTCCTTTACGGGAACGCTTCGCCGGATCAGATTCGCAAACCCTGCCGCCGAATCGCGGCCGACCGCATGCCGCGCGTCCGATGGCCGCGCATCGTCATACGGCGGCACGAACGACACGCCATTCTTCCAAAGGTAGAGGATGGCCAGCCCGATCAGCGACCAGAACACGCCGTAGAGACCATAGACACGCATGAGCGTCATGATGCCGGGTGCGCGCGCGACGCCATGGACCGATTCCTCGAACACGATACGATTGTGCGGGCCGATGAGCCACGCCAACAGAGCCGGATGGCGCTCCTTCTGAAGCGCCTCGTTGCTCAAGAAATACGAATCCGAGACGAATACCATGGTGCCTGCGCCGAAGGGGCGTTCGACGATCAGCGGTTTCTCGTCGCGGGCGTAGATTGTCTTCCATTCCTCGCTGAGCTCGTCGAACCAAATTACATTGTGCCACGTCACAGACTCGGGCAGCGCAATATCCGCGACGCGCGTGGCTGTGTGCGCTTTCATCCGGTTTAAATCGTCAACCTGGACGGTGTCGAACTCCAAGCGGACGCCCCACCGCTCGGGGATGTTGATTCGGGCATAGAGTGCATCGTAGGGATCGCGTGAATCCGTATCTTCGGTGAAGGGTCCGTTATCAGATTGATCGGACCGATCGGGCCGATCGGTCGGATCAGTCGGAACGGTCGGCTCTTCAGTCTCCGACTCCTCTTCATCGTCTGGTTCCTCGGGCGCCTCGACGGCTTCCTCTTCGCCGGTGCGGCGGTCGCGCATGCGCTCGATACGTTCCTCCCGGGCCTCCCAAATCTCATATACTTCGCGAAGATCCTCGTGCGTGGGTTCAAACGCCACGACGACGCGCCCGCCGCGTTGCAGGATCTGCTCCATACCTTGCGCGATTTCAATGGGCATGTGATCCGGGTCGTACGCATTGACACCGAGAAACAGCCACGTGGATTCGAGATTGCCCGTCGCCTTTGCTACGGAATCCCGGGAGAACGGTTCCATGTGGCGCTGAACACTCACGCCGGGTACGGCAGACAAGGACTCGTACAAGGCCCGCGTGCCCACGGGGTCCGCGCGCAACGACGAATACGGCGGATAGACGTCGCCCCGGGCAAACTGGAGGACATACAACTCCACCACGCCGTAGCCGAAGGCCACGAACAGCGCCAGAATCGCCAGATTGATCCATTTACGGCTTTTCGGCAAGAGCCCGCATCCTGTTCTGGTTTTCGTCAAAGGTTCGGACCAGTTCGGGTCCGGCCTCGTGACGGCCGTACCATACCCGTTCAAACAGCAGTACGTTCTTCGAGAAAATGTCCAGAATCTCCGGCTCCGCGTGCGCGCGCCTCGCCAGTTCGCGCAGATACTCCCGGTTGGACTTGTACTTCGCAACGCGGATCATCTCGTTGCGGGCGAGCAGCGCCAGCCCCGCCAGGAAAAACGCGCGCATGGCGAGCCGCCATTCGCCTTTCTCCATCAACTCCCGCGCCAGGGCCAGCCAGCCGTCCTCCGGCAGGGCGTCCGCGACCACGTCCTCCGACTCGATATCGGGAACCTGCAAGACCGGCTGGGCCTCCATTTCCACCGTGGGAAGGCGGCGGCGTTGCCAGGCCCGGAAGAGTGCAATCGCAAGCACAATGGCGAGCACGGCGATCAGTCCATACATCGTCCAGAGCGGCGCGCCGCGCCACCGGCCCCATGACGCATCCGGCGCCTCGCCGGTACGGTCGGGAAACCAACTTCTGATCCAGTCCCAAAGAGATCGTAGCCAACCCCGAACAGTCCGGAGCATGTTCGACATCTTCTGCTCGACCCATTCCATGACCACGGTGAGCATGCTCTTTTCCTCGTTGGGATCGATCTCGCGGTCCAGCCGCCACGCGTATTCGCGCTGCTGCAACACCCGGTCGATGGACTCGCTCAGGTCGTCCGGAGACACCGCGGTTTCCTGGGCGTGCGCCAACGGTGCAGCGGCGAAAGCAAGCAAACCGATTCCCAGCACCAGCAGAACCTGCAGGCCGCGTTGCGCAGCGTCGCGCACGATCCGGCGCAGACCGACCTTCAGATCCTCGCCCGTTTGCAACGACTCGCCCTGAAAGCACCGCATGGCGTAGGCCGTCTTCTGCACGGGATCGAGGATGAGGTAGACGATGGCGCAGACAATAGCGTAGAACGTGGAATCGCCGATGCCCCATCCCATGGCGAGCACATTCTCGATACCGAAGACCCTTTCGAGAATCGCAGGCACCTGGCCGATCAGCGCGCCGGTGTTCACCGCAAGCATGATTCCCAGGGGACTGAACGGGACCATAAGGGCCGTGAACAACATCGTGTAGACGCTGAGCAGGCCACTGGTCCACATCGGCGTGGTAGCTTCGGCAACGGGACTGATCACGAGGATCAGCGCCGCCGCCATTACCATTAGCCCTGGGCTGAGTAGCCAGACCAGCGCGCTGCATTGACGCGGCCACAGTTTCATCTGCCGATACGCACGGCCGCATAATTTCCCAAGGTCTGCGTCGTCGCCATCGCCCAGCACCGTCACATTCTGATACCAGCCCTGAACCCAGATGTACGGGAGAACGGTCATCATCGCCGCAGGCAGCACGAGCAGGCCGGTGGACTGAAGAATCGTCTGCGTCACCACGACTCTTCCCACGCGGCGAACGGTCCAGGGGGGCGGGCTGTCATCGCACAATCGGGCACGCACGAGCGTGCCGAACACCGATTGCCACGTCTTCATCCATGCGAAGAGAACGGCCAGCCCCAGCGCGCCGCCGACGGACCGGTATTCGGAATAGGCGCCCTTACTCATGTCGACCCAGAAGTAAAGCAGCGCGAGCACGAAAGGCAACGCGCCGGCGTAATACGCCCCGAGCACGTAGAGCGGAGAGGTGCGCAGCAGATGCACCGACTCTTCGATGATTTCGAGCGCGGGCGCGCCTTGGGTGCGGCGTTTCATTCTTCCTCCCAGTCGTCGACGACCCACAGCGAATTAAAATGCGTCGTGGATGGCACGTTCAGGAGGGCTTGGCCCATCAGAAAAAAGAACACCCAAAGCAATACGAGGCACACGAAAAACTGCGCGCCGCGCCACACGGCAAACAGCCGTTTCGATCCCGTGGACTTCTCGTCGGCCAGCTTTCGCAGGCATGAAGCGCAGATCATCCGGTCTTCATGCTCGGTCACACACTCGCGGCAGTAGAACCTGCGGCATTCCGGGCATCGCGCGACCGCCTCGCGAAGCGCGTGGTTGAGGCATCGTTGTTGTGCCAGAGTGGACACGGCCTACTCCTGCTCCGGCGCAGCGACGGGGTTCTGTGTACCCATCGCGGTTTCGCGCCGGGTGCGATTCCGGTAGTCCCAGAGCATACGAAATCCGAACACGCTCAAGATGATGTCGAACACGATGGAAATGGCGCTGACAATTTGCCGCAGCCGCATCTGCAGGGTTTCGATTCCCGGCGGGATATCCTCGCCACCCATCTCGGCGCCGATTTGATTGACAAACATGAAGGCATAGTAAAACAAGACCACGAGACAGACATACACAAAAGTAACCCACGTCACATTTCGCAGTTGCCGGGGAATCGTGCTGTTGATTTGTTTGACCAACGCAGCCACCGTGAGCCCGATCACGAGCACGAGCATCAGCAGTCCAAGCGGCACGGGGATCATCTGCGGTTGAATCAGGGCGACGAGGCTGACCGCCGCATCGACAATCAGTGCGGAAAAGAGGGCCGCATGGACCGTCCCTGCGTCCTGGCGTAAGGGATGCCGGCCGGAATGATTTGGCGCCGCTCCGGCAGCGGACGCCATTCTTGGCTCGGACAAACGCCCTTGCGTACGGCTCAGTTCGTCCAATTGCGCATCGGCGAGCCGGCCCCCTTGCGCTGCTTCAATGAGCGGGCGGAGCTGTTCAAGCGCGCGCCGGGCGGTTCGAATGCGCCCCAGAGCGTAAAGTTCCTCACAGTTCACGGCGGTGTACAAATAACAGCGGCAGGTCGGGCCGAGAAGAATGTTCACGAAGAACAACAGGATCCACACGATCCCGATGCCCCCGACGATAGCCGTTGGCAACGGCGTCCAATCCAGGAGCACATAGCCGAGCACGGCCCAAAGCGCGAAAAAACCGGCCAGGATCGCGAGGATGACGCCCAACAATACGCCCAGGGACGACCGCGTCACAGTAATCGCTTGAATGTCCTGGAAGTAGAACCGTTTGTAGCGTTCGGTCAGGAACTGCGACGCAATCACGAGAATGTGATCCGTCCCCAACCATAGACGTTGCGACACGAATCGTCGCACCGAGCCGCCCGTAACGCGTCTATACGTGTGCTCGCCCGCCATTAGCGCATAGCCTCCATGACGATCATCGTGACGAACAGACCAACGGTGGTCAGTTGCAGGACGCTCAGGACGAACGCAACCACAAATCGCCAGCGTATGGGACGCACCGGACCCAAGGGGGTGCTCCAGTGCCGAAGCGTCACGAACATGGCGGCAGGCGCCGTGAAGATGACGAAGTAGATCATCGGGATGAAAAAGACGATGGGAAGCAGCGAAAGGCCCAACGCCAGCCGATCGTAGCGCATGCGCTCGTTTTCGAGCTGCTCCATCTTGCCCTTGGTCTTTCCAGCCTCGATGCAGTAAGGGCAGATGTGCTGGTTATTGAATTCGATATCGCACAGTGCGCACAAAAATCGGCCGCAGACGTCGCACGGAACCACAGCCTTCTTGCCGGCGTGATAGAAGCAACTGCTTTCGTCGTCAAAGAGAATCCGTTCCCCGGAGTGGCCCGCGGTCCGTTCGCGAAAGAGAGCCGGAAAGGCGGCCGCTTCGATCGGCGCGCCGCATTGCGCGCACGGCACCGGCGCCGGCCCGTTCACCGCCTCGACCGGAACCGGCGTGTCGCATGTGCCGCATGTGAGAACCGCTGCCTGCATTTGCTCGCCGTTAGATGCGGATGACGCGTGTATCGCAGATATGATCGTGCAACCCGCGTTTCTCGTCGTCGAACGCCACGATGATGACGCCGATATAGCAGATTAGATAGCTCAAGTACTTCGCCCAATGGCGCCCAAAGGCCCGGAGGTACGTGAGCGAGTCGCCATCCGACCGAACGACCTTGATTCCGCAGACCATCTTGCCCGGGGTCTGCCCCATCTTTCCGATGAAGTACGTCTCGTACGCCATGGGGATCGCAAAGCTCAGAAGATAAAGCAACGCGATCAGCAGCCCAACCACGGGGTTCACAGTATCGGAGTCCATCGACGTGACAAGTAGTTGAATCAGGATGGATATGATCATATTGGGAACGAACAGGATGATGCCGTCAATGATCGCCGCACCGACGCGGATCCAGAATCCGGCGTATTCCATGGCCCCACCGACGAGGCCACCTTCTTTGAGCTGCTGGAAGAATATGGGCTTGCATTCCGCGCAGATATAGCTGCCCTGATATTCGATTACTTCCTCGGATGGAAACGTCCGGCCACACGAGGAGCATACGGTCATAGGGGACGCGGAAAACTCGTGAGGCTGCGGCACCGACCCCGCCGGAGTCTGCCCCGCAACGGAACCGTAGGGCGCCCAGTTTTGCATGCCTTCCCGCCACACCAGGGTCTCCGCGGTAATTGAACCTTGGTGGACCAGTTGCTGAAAGGCCTCGTCCGAGAGCGGACCGACTCGTTCATCTCCCTGCGCGTAGTACCATGCAATGTCGAATTCCCCTTGTAGACCCGTAGCCCTGCTTCAAATCAGAAAGAACGAGGACACTAACCTGTTGTGTGAACGGAGTTCCGTGTGTTCTCAGTCTATCTGCCCAAGAAAGGCAATTGTCCCCAAGTGCCCCGTCCAGTGTAACTGCTTCACATACTACACGTTCCGATATCTGGCCAGAATAGACGAACGCAGGTCCCTTCTCAACCGGCCTGCATCATATCATGCCGCGCCGCGCCCGGAAAATGGAATCACGCGGCTTAAGCGCCGCACGCAATTACAGTTGTGAGGATCGTGTTTGCTGCGTCCAGGGTATCGTTGGGCCGGGCGCCCTTCGGTCGCAGCAACAGGGTGCGCAAGGGGTCCCTCAACGCCTCCAATCCCCTTGGATTGTCGCGCCAAATGAACGCGAGGTTGAGGGCGGTCTGCAATCCCTCGGCCAGAGGAAGTCCTTCGATCTTCGCAAGGGCGTTTCTGGCCGGAATTTCCCACCGGGGGTCGTCAAGCGGGAGGATGCCTGCCGCCCAGAATGGGAGCGGATCGTCCGTTATCCACTGGCCATCCGACGACAACGCCCGGGTCTTCAGGACCCGCTCCAGCTCGGTAACGCGGCGAGCCCATTCCGGCCGCTCGTTGCCGGTTTCCAGCGCCAAAACGGAAGCGCTACTGAGACCAAGGCGGCACGCAATGAGAAACTCGGCCGTGTCCCGTTCTTTCAGACGTTGGGGGTCGAAGGAATACGGCGTCGCGCCCGACGGATCGGACCGGAACATCAGAAATGTGGCCAAGCGTTCGACCATGGGCCATGTCTGCTCCAGAAAAGCACCCTTTGCTTCAGCGTCCAGGAACCCTGCGTGCTGATCGATTGCCCAAAGCAGCCAGCCAACGGACGTGCCGTCAAGGACAACGCGAGGCAGCCCGTCGGAGCCATCGCCGTGCAGGGCGGCGGGAAGTGAACCGGCCGGCATGCCGGGCCGGTCCGTCGTGCGTACGTTGGAGAGCAAAAACGATAAATGCCGCTCCGCCATTTCGGTCAATCCCAGGTAATCCAGCGCCAGGCCTGCCCAGACACTGTGGCGCGGGTGGTCCAGCGACAGCAAGGGCTGCGAACCCGGCGCACGAATAATGGCGCCGCTCTCCTGGCTGGTGGCGATGGATATCGTGGTCAAGGCTTGCACCAGCGGTTCTCTGAACTCGGGAAAACGGGGCGAAACCTGAAGTGCAGCGCCCGCGAGCACAGGCGCCCACGCCGACTCCGTCTCGGCCCGCAGGCTGGCGTATCCCGTGTCGATTGCATAAGCCAAGGTCGCCTCGACCTCTTTTCGCGTCGAACCGAACGCCAGGTACAGAACGGCGTATCGCTCGCGCTCCGCGGTCTCCAGATTGGGCAGAGCGGCGGAGACGCAATCACCGGCCACGGAAAGGGAAGGAGGCAAATCCTCGAACGCAAAGGGGAGCCGGCCAGCCGGCATATCCGAGTTGGAAAAGCAGCGCGCAACGGAATGCCCCGCGGCGAAACGGTAGGCAATCCAGACTCCCTCCCGCTGAAGCGCTTCCGGCGTGGGCGACTCATGCTGGAGCGCCCAACGCCGCGCCGCGAGCCAATCGTGCGATGTTAATCCGGCCGGCCGAACGTGATAGACGGTTGCCCCTTCGACAAAGGACGCGAAATCCGTCGCACCCGCGCGAAGGAACTCGAGGAACGGGACTTCCGGGATTGCTGCGGTCGCCGGTGCGGCGTCGGCCAGGAGAACGAGGTCGCCATCAACTGCCGTTGAGATAGCCACGCGGGACACGAGCAGGTCGTACTCGGAATGAACGAAGCTCTCTTGGACGATTGATCCCGGAATACCCGCAATCGTACACTGCGTCCGCACGAACGGGCCTCCCTCGGAAACGGTTTGCGCAACCACTTCATAGTCGCTGCCGTCCAACCATTCGACGACATCACCGGTGCGGATTCCCCACACGAGCCCGTGGCCTCCTTCGCCGGGGCCGTCAGGCGTCGGGGCGTTGAGGTGGTTGGCATACCCCGGGCCCGGCCAACAGCAGGCCGCGATCCGGCCGTACGCATCCACACCAATGGTCAGCCGTCCGTTGCCTGAAATGGTTCGGCAGACAGGCGGCCCGCCGAGCGTCTCAAGGAATCCATAGGGTGCCGCAAGGCAGGGGAACGCGAGGACCAGGACCAGCCACGCACCCGCGCGGGGCCGGAAACTAGTCCTCATGAGACGAATCGGGTTCGAACAGCATTCCATCGAGTTCGATCCATCCATCCGCGAGCACGATGCCGTCCACGCGCAAAGTTCCGAGTGTGCCAATTGAATCGAGAATCGGGATAACCTTCTGTTGCACCTCCGCGCCGCTTGTTTCAGGCCAGAGTCCGCGGGACGCTGCATTCAGAACGACGTCCAGTGCAATGGCTGCAGCGTGGGCCCAGGACACCCGAAGCGTGGCATCCACGTTCGGCGCAGTCGTAGGACCTGCCGTCAGTGTGCCGGCGAGGGCCGCCATGGCCGGTTCGTTCAGCGTAGCGATGTAGTCGTGGCCGTAGCGCCCAAGGCATGGGGACAGGTTTTCGCCCAGCCAGGGGTAATACACACCGGGTTCGCCCTGCCATTCGTAATCGACGGCGAGCAGCCCGTCAAAGATCGGCCGTAAGGGATGATTTCCTGTAACCGGCGCGTCCTCACGCATGACGAGTGCGAGGTCGGGAATGGGGACGAATCCCGATACTTCCGCACCACGTAGGGCGAGGCTGAACTGCGTCGCATGACTATCCCAGCCGGAAGGAAGGGGCTGCAGGTCCCAGTGGTGCAGGGCTTCCCGCAGGGCAGTTTTCGATTCTATCCAGGGTTCGAATTGTTCAAGCGCAGCATCAGCGACCAGGCCCACGGTTTGGAGGTCGTCCCAGCTTCGCACCGTCAGTGCCGCGGCGGGAGGGGAAGGCCACGCGTTCGTTAAACTCAGGGGTACGGCGCCGTCCAGGAGTGCCAGCTTAACGCGACCGTCGACCGGAAGCGCGGGACCAGTCGAAACGCGCAGGTAGCCTTCGTGGTCACCGAACCAATGGAACGCCAGGTCGCCCTCCGCACCGGAACGCAGTGTTGTCCGCACGCCACGCTGGACGCAGGCCTGCACATATGCGCGATCGCGTGAAAACACGAGGAACCCGTCGCGCCACGCATAGCTAATGTCATTGAATTCACCGATCCCGGATTCATCGGCGCCGAGCCACAGCGGCTGCACGACGTAGGCCGCGGCGCGCAGTAGGATGCCCGGATACACAC
>JAHDWY010000133.1 GCA_023384315.1 Candidatus Hydrogenedentota bacterium
GGAGGAGCGGGGCATCATCATGCTCAATGTCCGCATCGCGTCGCCGCCTCCGCGCGCGCCCGAAGGCACGCCGCCCGGCATCATGTCCTCCTATATCTTCAATCTGAAGCCCGGCGATGCCGTCACCATCTCGGGTCCCTTCGGCGAGTTCTTCGCCCGCGACACCGACAACGAAATGGTCTTCATCGGTGGCGGCGCGGGGATGGCGCCCATGCGGTCGCACATCTTCGACCAGTTCCGCCGCCTCCATACCAAGCGCAAAGTTAGTTTCTGGTACGGCGCGCGGAGTATGCGTGAAGCGTTTTACGTGGAAGATTTCGACAGCATCCAGGCGGAGAACGAAAACTTCAAGTGGCACCTTGCCCTGTCCGATCCCCTGCCGGAAGACAACTGGACCGGCTATGTCGGCTTCATCCACAAGGTGCTCTACGACAACTACCTCAAAGATCACCCGGCGCCCGAAGACATCGAGTACTACATCTGCGGGCCGCCCATGATGAATTCCGCGGTCATCAACATGTTGACCGACCTCGGGGTGGAACGCGAGAACATCATGTTCGACGACTTCGGCGGATAGCCGGTCGAGGGGCGGGCCATGAAGCGTCGCACGCTGCGCGAGAGCTCGGGTCCACGACAGGTATGGTTGGCCGTGGCGGTCGTCGCCGTTGCGATTGCGGCAGGCTGTGAGCGTCCCCCGGCGGTCTACCACATCACCGGCCCCACGATGGGCACTACCTTCTCCGTTAAGGTGGTTCCGAAGGCCGATGACCAAGAAGGCGCGAGCGAGCACATCGCACGCGTCGTGAAGCAAGAGCTCGACCTCGTTAACGCGCTTATGTCCACCTATCAGGACGACTCCGAGTTGTCGCGCTTCAATCAGTGGGCAAGCAGGGAGCCCTTCGCGCTTTCCGAAGAGACCTTTCGCGTCCTTCAGTTGGCCCATTCCATCAGCGCGGCCACGAACGGCGCGTTTGACGTGACCGTCGGGCCGCTTGTAAACGCCTGGGGCTTTGGTCCGGAAGGATACGCGCTGGAACCGCCCTCACCGGAAGAGTTGGAGGCCCTGCATCAGCGGGTCGGCTTCAACAAGATCGAGTTGGACGAGACCCATCGCGCGGCGCGCAAACTCCAGCCGGACGTCTATGCCGATCTCTCGGCCATCGCAAAAGGGTTTGGCGTCGACCGCGTGTACGAGGCGCTCCGCGACTTGGGCTACGAGAATCTGATGGTCGAAGTCGGTGGCGAAGTTCGCGCATCAGGCAACAACGACCGCGGTACCCCATGGCAGATCGCCATTGAAAAGCCGGTCTCCGAGGAACGGGTTATCGAGCGGATTGTCCCGCTGGACGGCGTCGCGCTTGCCACCTCCGGCGACTACCGGAACTACGTGGAACAGGATGGGGCGCGGATGTCGCACATTATCGACCCGCGCACCAACCGGCCCATCGCGCATAAACTCGCGGCCGCCAGTGTTATTCATGAAGAGTGCGCCGTTGCCGACGGCTATGCGACGGCCATGATGGTGCTCGGCGCGGAGGAAGGGTACGAAGTGGCCGTCCGCGAAGGGCTTGCAGTGTTGTTCATTGTTCGCGCCGACGACGGCACGTTTACGGAGATGGCCACGCCCGCATTCGAAGAGCTGTTCGGGGCTGCCTCGCCGCAGGCTCCTCAGAGGGGCGTATAAGGTGCAATCATGATGTTTATCACCGTTATTCTGACGATTGTTGTCATCGCCGCGGTAATGCTCGGCCTTGCCATCGGCGTCATGTTTCGTGGGCGCTGCCTGCGGGGCACCTGCGGAGGTGAAGGCGTCATTGGACCGAACGGCGAGGTTCTGACCTGCGACACGTGCCCGCGCCGCAAAGAGATCGAAGAACAACTGCGCCGCGAACACGACGAGGAAGCGATTGCCTCGACCGAGCATCTTGAAGAACCGACGATGAGTTCCCGCTAATCGGGGTTCTGAGGTTCCGGCGCGGAAACCTCTCGATCGCGCCACGTCAACGGCACACCCGCGATCTCATCCCGCCACGCGCGAAGCGTGAGCGCCACCCGGATAATCCCTCCAATCGGATGCAACCATTCCACGAGAGCGCGCTGCTTGGCGACCGTGCGAAAGGCCGAGATCGTGTAGGCCCAACTGGCGTACGCGGCGATTCCCATGGCTCCGAAGGCTATCCACGATAAATGCGTGGAACCGCTGGCGACATGGGCGGCGCAAGCAACCATCCCCAGGGGCAGGGGAAGAACCTCTTGCAGCAGCGTGTGCGCCAGACGAATTTCCATACAACCCGGTTGGAGACGTTGCTGAATGCGCAGCTTCGTGACTAGGGCTTCTAGCATTGGTTTTAGCCCGCGGTAGATTCGTACCTGCACCTGGTCGACCGCGAGCGCGACCCCCATGCGGCCACCCGATTCTTTGACCACCGCCGCGAGAAACGAGTCTTCGGGCTGACGATTGCGGACCGCCGAGTGTCCACCGCTTTGGAGATACACCTCACGTTTTACGAGAATGCAAGGCCCAATCCCAATTGGCGCACTGTGGGGTTCATTCAACATTCCGGGCCGCGCGCCGATCGCCAGTCCTGCCCATGTTGCGGGCATGAGCAACTCTTCCCAAAAGGATTGGTTATCGAGGTAAGGAATGCAGGTCAAAAAGTCCAACTCATGCCCAACCGCAATCGCCAACGCGCGGCGAAGGGACTCCGGTGCGAAACGCACATCGGCATCGGTCAGCAGCAACCACGGGTAGGAAGGGTTGGACTCGCCCACCGCGACCCACACGGCATTCGCCTTTCCCTGCCAACCCTCAGGCAGCGGCGGGTCGTAAATGACGTGCAACCGCGGATCGTCCTCAGCCGAACGATTGAGAATCTGCGCCGTACCGTCCGTAGAACCGTCATTGACGGCGATGATTTCGAGCCGCGGATAATCCAGCGAGAGCAGTGAACGAACGCCGGCCTCCACCGTATCTTCCTCATTCCGAGCCGGTACGACGACTGTGACGCCGGGAAGCTCATTGGAGCCGTGAGAAGTCTCGCTCAAATTGGGCAGGCCTCGCGCGTTCGCCCGAAACAGCGCGCGCAAGCCCAGATTGCTGAGCGCCTGCGCGCCGAAAATGCCGCACCCCAGCCACCGCAGCCATGGAGTCTCCAGTACCGGCGCCGCGGCAAGCATGGCAATGGAGAGCCAGTAGACAACCAGCCGCCACCGTCCAATCTGTGGAAAGATCGTGTTCGGCAATTCCGCTCTCGCTTGCGCTTGCGCCATTGCGCGTGTCTGGAAAAACAGTCTCCTATTCTCGCCGATTGTGGTGCAGGCTTCCAGCCTGCGACAGACCGATCGCGGACCTTGGTGGCATCAGCAGGAAAATGGGGACAGGTACCCTTTTCTTTCTAATCCGTGGAGAAAACAGAGCGGTGGCCAAGAAAGAAAAGGGTACCTGTCCCCATTTTTCATCGCAAGCACCGTGTGTTGACACACGAGATTCGAACCCATACGATCAACTCTTGAAGGTAACTCCGGTTGTACAGGTGATACACATGTCTTTTACTCTCCCCCGGCAAACCATGAATCCTGCACTGCGCGGGAATTTGCCGTTTCGCATTGCCGCCCTTTTGGCCTGCGTCATTCTTTGTGCCCTTCCGGCCTTCGCGCAGCTTTCCATTCCCGGAGCTGGTGACGCTCCAGAAATTGCGACCGAGGCGGCCCCGGCGGAGCCGACCGTCGACGAACGGCTGGCCGAACTGCGCACGCAGGTGGATGCGCTGGACACGCGTATCGATGCGGCCGCGGCCGCCGAAACGCCCGAGCAGGCGGAACAACTCGGTGTCCCGCTTACGACGCTTCAGGAACTCACACTTAGTCTGCGTCAACTGCGGAGCGTCTACCAAGATCAGATCGCCGCACTCGAACAACTTCAGGAAGTCCGCCGAATGCGGGAGGATTTGGAGCGGGTGCGGACCGAGTATCAAGGCCCCGCTCAACCGCCGCCTTACACGCCCTGGTTTGTGGATACTTTTCGCGACGCCGTGTCGGCCAAAGAAGTTCAGTTGGAATTGGACAAGCAGAGTCTGGCAATTGCCAAGAACCGGCTGACACGAACGCTAAGTGAGCAGTCAAAGGCGGAGGCGGCATTGGCGCAAGCGCGAAGCCAGGCGGCCGCATCATCTGACCCCGCCGAACTCCGGAGTCTGGAATCAAAAGTGCAATCCGCGCAGGCTGCGGTCCGACTGCTTCAGGCGACCGTCCCGCTACATGATGCGCAGATTCAGGTTGCTCAGGAACGGGCGGCACTGCGGGAGCAACAGCTCGAGTTTGAGCGCGTGAGACTTGCAGACGCGGAAGAACGCGAGCGGTACCGGGAAGAGGATCTCGAAACAAAGAAGGAAGAGCTTGCGTCCGCGCGCGAAGAGTTACAGGCGCAGTTGAACGAGGCCATCGAGGAGAAGGACGAAGCGCAGCGGGCCTTGACCGATGCGCGCGAGGCGCAGACCCAGGCGGCGAATGGGGAAACCGTTGCACCAGCCGATTCGCTGGACCTCCTTCGGATCCGCGCCAACGCCGCCAACGACCGTGCGAAGATGCTCCGCGACCGATTTGACTTCTTGCTCTACGAGGAGGAGATGTGGACCACGCGCTACAAGCTCCATCTCGGAAATGGCGAACTGACGGTAGCGGACGAGCTCCAGCGCGCTCAGGACTACGCCGACGGGCTCAATTCCATACTTCAGACGCGAACCGCGGATCTAGAGGTGGTTCGGGCGGCACTCCGCGAGTGGGAACGAAAAGCCCGCGAACCAGAACAAGCTGGAGACGCGGATTTGGCGCAACAGATTGTCCCCGTGCTTAACGGCCACCTCGATCTGTTTCGCTCCGGCTTGACTGCGCTCACGACCCAGCAACAGGTGAACAAGCATTTGCTGGGTGAATTGCGGAAAGCGCAGGACCGCCTCTCCATTGGCGAGCGTATCCGGCAAGTGTGGGATGCGACGGCTCGCATCTGGTATCAAGAGCTGCCCATTAAGCTAGGGGACGAACCGCTGACGTTCCGGCAACTTGTGGTCGCCACCATCATTCTAATCGTCGGCATCGCAGTTATTCGCGTGCTTCGCCGGTACTTCCGTGCGCTGATGCGGTCGCGTACGCGTTTCGACGCCAATGCCACGGCAAATCTGGAACGCTTGCTCTTCTATGTGCTCGTCATCGTCATCGTTCTGGTCGCCATGAACATCGTGGGCATACCCCTCACGGCGTTCACGATCTTCGGAGGCGCGCTTGCTATCGGCGTCGGTTTTGGCGCGCAGAACCTCATCAATAACTTCATCAGCGGTCTCATCCTCATGATGGAACGGCCCATCCGCATTGGGGATTTGGTGGAAGTGGACGATCGCGCGGGGTTCATCGAGGAGATTGGCGCCCGGTGCTCGCGGCTCCGTCAATTCTCGGGCGTGGACATTCTTGTACCCAATAGCGCGTTCCTCGAAAAGACAGTTATCAATTGGACCTTGTCGGACGCGAAGGTGCGCTGGGAGATTCGCGTCGGGGTCGCGTACGGTTCCGACACGCGGCAGGCTCAAAAGCTTATCTTGAAGGCCGTCGAAGAGCACGGGCGCGTCCTGGAAGATCCTGAGCCGCTGGTCGTCTTTTCCGAGTTTGGTGATAGCGCGCTCATTTTCGACGCGTACTTCTGGTTGACCGTGGGGCCCGCCACCGATTCCCGTGTGGTACGCAGCGACATCCGCCATCGCATCGATAAGCTGTTCCGGGAAGCGGGTATCGTCATCGCTTTCCCGCAGCGCGATGTCCATCTCGATGTGACGGGACCGTTGGACGTGCGGGTAACGAACGGGAATCGGTCAAGCGACCAAGGATCAGCGAGGAGGAGAGAGCGGGAGGAGATCGAATGATTCGGAGCGCGCTTGGACGTGGGATGCTTGGCTTCGGAGCGGTGTTGCTGCTCGTTGTCGGTGCCTACGCACAGGACGATGAACGGATCGTGCGATTCCACAGCGATATCACGATCCTCGAGGACGCGAGCCTCACCGTCGTGGAGACCATCACGGTGCGATGCGCCCGCGATCAGATCCGGCGCGGGATCTACCGCGATTTCCCCACCCGATACCGCGGCAAATGGTACATCCCGGTCCGCGTGAAGTTTGAGATCGTCAGCCTGAAGCGCAACGGGAATCCGGAGCCGTACCACACGGAAGACTTGTCAAACGGCGTGCGCACGTACTTCGGTAGCGAGAACGAACTTCTTTCCATCGGCGAGCATACCTATGAGTTCACGTACCAGACCGATCGCCAGTTGGGATTCTTCGACGAACATGACGAACTCTACTGGAACGTGACCGGTACTGATTGGGATTTCCCCATCGACGACGCGAGTGCGACAGTTCACTTTCCCGGACCTGTTTCGTCGTCAAGAATCTCTACCGACGGATATACGGGGCCACAGGGTTCCAAGGAACAGGCGTACGAAGCTCAGATTGAGGATGACGGTACGGTCGAATTCCGCGCGACCCGCGCGTTGGCTCCACACGAGGGGCTTACTATCGTTGCCGCCTTTCCAAAAGGCATGGTATCAGCGCCGGAGCCAAACGCCATCGCCAAAGAGATTGGCCGCGGCCTCTTGAAGGACTCCTCTCGTTTGACGGGGTTGCTGCTGGTATTCGCGTACTTCGTCATCGTGTGGTACATGTTCGGCCGCGATCCGGCGGCGGGACAGATCGTGCCGCAATCCGCGCCACCGAAGGGCATCAGCCCGGCGGCAGCGCGCTACATCGAGCGCATGGGTTTCGACAACATGGCGTTTACCGCGGCTCTTGTGAGCCTTTCGGTAAAGGGCTACGTCCAGATCATCGAAGAGGATGGCGAATATCGCATTGAGCAGGTACAACCTCCGGCGGCGGACCTCCCATCGGAGGAGCGGAAGATCATGGAGAATCTACTTCCGGCCGGCATGGGAATTCGACTCGTTCGCCGGAACCATTCCCTCGTTTCCGGGGCCTTGACAGGGTGCAACAAGGCGCTAAAGAAGAGCTTTCAGAAATCCTATTTCATCACGAATACCAGATATTATCTACCCGGATTCCTCCTGTCGTTGGCCGTGCTTGTTGGGGCCGTCTTGTCCTTGCCCAAATCCAACGGCGCGCCGGTCATTTTCCTTTCCATTTGGTTGAGCATCTGGACGCTCGGCGTCGTCGCGCTGGCGACACAGGTCTACACACTATGGCGTGGCGTATTGACTGGAAAGGGTGGCATAGGCCAAGCCGTTTTCATGACCATTTTCTCGACGCCCTTCTTCATTGCGGAAGTGGTTGTCGGTGGCATCTTCGTTTACCAGGCGTCCTGGGTTGTGGTTGCCCTGATGATACTGCTGGTCGTCATGAACGTCGTGTTCTTCCGGTTGCTCAAGGCCCCTACCGGGTTAGGACGAAAAACGCTGGACGCCCTGGAAGGGTACAAGCAATATCTCTCCGGCGAGCGCTGGTCCCGTTATGGCGGATCGGCAGAAGATGTCACTCCGGCGATGTTCGAGGAGCACCTTGCCTACGCCATCGCGTTCGGCATCGAAGACGAATGGTCGAAGCGCTTCGACGGCGTCCTCGGCGCCAGCAGCAACGATCCCGACGCCGGACGGCCCCGTTGGTATCGCGGCAGCGGCTGGAACCATCGCAATCCTGCCCTGTTCGCCACGGCATTGGGCGCTTCGCTTTCCACGGCGGTCGCGTCCTCTTCGACGGCGCCGGGTTCCTCCTCCGGTTCCGGCGGGGGCGGCTCCTCCGGCGGAGGGGGCGGCGGGGGAGGGGGCGGCGGCTGGTAACCGCGCCGGACTATGATGGCGATCACCACCACTGGCGATACGATTGGCGGGCACGCGCTGACTGAAGAGTACGCGCCCTTAGGCGGCAAGTACGACGAACTCCTCTCCGCTGACGGAACGGTGCGCGCGCAATGGGAGGCATATCTCCGCGAATTCCATAAGCTAAGTGCCGACGACCTCGTCCGGGGCCGCGGCCAAGCAGCTCGGCTCATCGAAGAGAACGGCGTTACCTATAACGTCTACGGCGACCCGCAAGGCGTCAACCGGCCTTGGGCCTTGGACCTCGTCCCGCACATTCTCTCCTCCCCGGACTGGACCGCCATCGAAGCGGGCCTGAAGCAGCGCGCCGTCTTGCTCAACCTGATTCTGTCCGATTTGTACGGCGCGCAGACGCTGGTCAAGGAGCGGCGCATCCCGCCGGAGTTTATCTTCGCGAATCCGGCGTTTCTGCGACCCTGTCACGGGCTCAAAGCGCCGGACGACTCCTACCTTCAGTTCTATGCCGCCGACATGACACGGGGCGCCGGAGGTGACTGGTCGGTCATTTCCGATCGCACGCAGGCCCCGTCCGGCGCGGGATACGCCCTGGAAAACCGCATTGTTCTCTCGCGGGTCTTTCCGAATTTGATCCACGATTGCCGCGTCCAACGGTTGGCGTCGTTCTTCGAGCGCTTCCGCGAGCGGTTGCGATTCCTCGCGCCTCATAACCGCGAGAATCCCAACATCGTGCTGCTGACGCCCGGGCCCTTCAACGAAACCTATTTTGAGCACTCGTACCTGGCGCGTTACCTCGGATTCACGTTGGTCGAAGGCGAGGACTTGACCGTTCGCGACAACAGCGTGTTTCTGAAAACACTGGAAGGGCTGGAGCGCGTTGATGTCATTCTTCGCCGGCTGGACGACCACTTCTGCGATCCTCTTGAGTTCCACAGCGAATCCACCATCGGCGTCGTGGGGTTGTTGCAAGCGACCCACAGCGGCAACGTGGCCGTCGCGAACACGTTGGGGAGCGGCATTATCGAAGCTCCGGCCCTGCGCACCTTGTTGCCCGACCTGTGTCGCGTGCTGCTCGGTGAGGAACTGAAACTTCCATCGCTCAACACATGGTGGTGCGCGAACCCCGAGCATCTGGCGTATGTGAAGGAGCACATCGGCGAACTGCACATCGAGTCCGCTTTTCCGACGCGTCGCGCAGAGTCCGTATCCGTACCGGAACTGCAAAC
>JAHDWY010000134.1 GCA_023384315.1 Candidatus Hydrogenedentota bacterium
TCGGCGGTTCGCTCAGCGCCAGCGGGATTTCCTTGTACGCCGCGCAAAGGGGGCCGCGCACGTCGGCCATCGTCCCGTTCAAGACGGCTTCCACCGATTGGCCCAATTCCTTGCCGTATTTTTCCGCGAGTTCGATCTCACGGCGGGGCAGCGGATTTTGATCGCCGCCGCAACCGGCGACAAACAGCGCGGTGGTCCCGGGGAGTTTCTCCTCAAGGTAGACCTGCGCGAAACCGGCGTAGTCGCCGTTCCACTGCTGAATGCCAAGCACGGTGCAATGACAGGCGTACCCGAACAGGACCGCTTTCAGCGAACCGTCCGCCCCACGCGCCGAGAGCACGGGCACATCGTGGTCAACGGGTCCGATGGGGTTGAAGTCGTTGATGACGCCGTCAATGGTGTACTTGCGGCGATTCTTTGCGAAGCCTGCTTCACCAATGCCCCAGTGCAAGGTGCCGGGCTCCAGGTTTTCCACGCCTTGCCGCACCGCGTTGAGGATTAGTTCCGGTAACAGCCCGGTGTATTCTTCGACGAGTGCCCACTGTTCTTCGGTCAGCCCGTACATGTCGAACAGATTGTCCCGTAGCACCGGGCCGCTGTGTGTGTGCGACGCCGTAAGCATGACGCGTTCCCGTGGGATGTTGAACTCCTGCGCGATCGCTTCGGCGGTCGGACCGGAGATGTTCGCGGGCAAGCCGACCAGATCGGTCGTCACGATGACGCCGCGGGCGCCGTCTTTATCTTCGATCACGAGGGCTTTCGTCCAGAGGTCATGCAGCTTGCCGTCCGACGGCTCGGTCCGGCTGGCGTATCCGGCCATCCACATAGGCTTTTCCGGCGTGATGATGCACCGGCCCGCGCCAATCTTCATACCGTCCGCATAAACCGGTAACGCGGCCATGAGTCCTGCTCCTGCGCAAATTCCGAGTATCCGCCAAATCGATGTCATGATTGTACTGCACCTCGCGTAGATTCATTTCGGCCCAAGCGGGACAGGTGGCCCTGCCTCGATCCGCGTTTCAACGGTACCGCAGCGGCAAATCCCGATCAAATCAACCAAACCCCGTGTTGCTCACCGGGGACTGTAATCCGGTATGCTACGTGAAATACTTGGTGATTTCCCAAGGAGCATTGCGTCTTGGAGGGGAGAAAATCGAGAGGAGTAGGCCATGCAACTGGGGGAGATCGTGTCACGTCGCTACAGCCGGCACGGCTTGTCAAGTTTACAGATCGTTCCAGGAATAGCTGTATTGATCCTGTTGGGTGTGAATTCGCTTGCACAAGAGCGCAGGCCGCCGGTGCCGATGCCGGGTCATCCTGGAAACGTTTTCGTGGAGGGGGAAAAGGTAACTGTTACCCTTCCTGAGAACCTGGACCCGGCTGCGACACAGTGGCGCGCGCGCGACGATCGCGAAGAGGTTGTGGCTAGCGGAACGCTCAACGAGCCCATCGTGCTCGGCGCCGCCGGGATCGGTTGGTACGAAGTCGAGTTCCTAGACGCGAATGGCCAGAAGGTCAGCCGCACGACTGCTTCGGTTCTGGCGCCGTGGAAGAGTCCGATTCTCGATGATTCGCCGGTTTGTCTTGATGGAGCGGTTTCCTGGTTCGCCACGGACGACGCTGAGACGCAAGAGGCCTACGCCTCATTGGCGAGTCTGGCGGGGGCAAACTGGTTTCGCGATCGGCTTCGTTGGCGCGAGATCGAACCGGAGCGCGGAAGATTCGCGCCGCCGACGCAGTATGACAAGGCCACGCAAATTCAACAAGACTACGGATTGCAGGTCTTGCAGGTGTGGCACGACACGCCCCAATGGGCTACCGATTCGAAGCGCGACCATGGCCGTTTCGCGCCGGACCTGCGCGATGTCTATCGATTCTCGGAAAACGTGGCGCATCGCTTCGGCAGTACCGTGGACGCGTGGGAGCCTTGGACCGAGGCGAACTCCGGCAACTTCGGGGGCCAGACCATCGACGAGATGTGCGCGAACCAGAAGGCCGCCTATCTTGGATTCAAAACTGGGGCGCCAGGTGTGATGGTCTGCTGGCAACCCATTGCGGGCGTGAACGCGGCGAGCATGGCCGATGGGATTCTCGCGAACGAGACGTGGCCCTATTACGAGGCCTACAGCATTCACTCCTACGACTGGCCGGATTCGTACGATCGGCTGTGGGACCCCGCGCGCCGCGCGTCCGCGGGCAGGCCGATCTGGGTGACGGAGTGCGACCGGGGTATGCGTCCCGATCCGGAGTCGGAGTGGGGCGACTTTACCCGAGAGGATGCCCTCAAGAAGGCGGCGTTCATGGCGCACTCGTATGCGACGAGCCTGTTCAACGGGGCAGAGCGGCACTTTCATTTCATTCTCGGACATTACATGGAGCAGAACGGCGCGGTTCAGTTCGGATTGTTGCGGAAGGATCTCACGCCGCGTCCCAGCTATGTTGCGACGGCGGCGTTGGGGCGCTTTCTCGCAGGGGCGACCTGCCTGGGGCGCTGGCACATCGAGAATCAGCCCGATGCCCACATCTACGCGTTTCGAGGCGTTCCCGATGGCGAGCATCATGACGTACTGATCGCGTGGTTCGAGCATCCGGGCGATTGGGACCGGCGCGGTGCGGCAACCCTGGACTGGTCATTGCGGTCCGACGTCAAGGTGTCGGCGGTGTACGATTATCTCGGTCGCCCGATGCCATCTGGAGTGCCTGCAACGCTTGAATCAAACGCCATCTTCCTCGTGCTCCCGGAGAATGAAGCCGGCAGACTAAGCCTGGAAGCACCTCGAAGCGTAGAACGGCGAGAAGGTGAGCCATCGCCCGTAGTGTTGCAGCTCGAAATGGCGGAACGCACGGTGGTCGATAAGACGCAGGGTTGGACCCCACAGTACGAGCGCGCGCTGGAACCGGGCGTTCCCGCGGACTTGCGCCTCTTGGTCTACAACTTTTCCGACGCGCCAGTCGTAGGGAAGGTCGCGTTCAAAGATCCGCCGCAGGGCTGGGCGCTTGGAACGCGCGAATGGACCGTATCGGTGCCGCCACTGGAGCGAGCCGTTTGCGCGACTACCTTGAACTTCGAACCGTGGCCGAAAGATGCCGAGCCGCCGTGGGTGCGGGTTGCGGGCGATTTCGGCGTTGCGGGACAGCCGGTCGCCGCGTTTCGGTTCTACTCGAGTGAGGAGGGTACCGAATGAATGTCTCGGGCATTGGGGTGCGCAAAAGGCACGCCGTCCTTGACCTTCGAGCCAACCTTCGGTCTATACTTCGCCCATGCCAAGCGACGCGCCAAAACTGACCGAGCGCCAGGAGCGCCGAATCACACAGTATCTCAAGGAAGTCGGGGATCAGCTCAACGACATCCCATCCCGCGACCGTGAAGCCGCGTTGGCCACGCTGAATACCCGGATCGAGACGGAACTCAAGAAGTTTCCGAACGGCATCGCGGATATCGACCTGGAGAATCTGCTGGGGAATCTCGGCAGTCCGGCGCGACAGGCTTCGCGTTTAGTACCGGCGGACAAATTCCCGACGACGACTTTCGTTTCCTGGCCGGACCGGGTCTGGCTGGGGGTTTGTTCGGGAATCGCGCGGAAGCTGGATATTGATGCGAGTATCGTGCGGGTGATCGTCGTTCTTATGGGACTGGTGCTGCCGCTGCTGCCGGTGCTTTTGCTGGCCTACCTGGGGGTCTTCTTCTGGGACTACTTCTTTGGCGAACGCCGTGGCATCGAGCCACTTGAGCCATTGAAGATCGCGAAGACGTTGGGATCAACCTTTGGAGTGGCGCTTGCGCTGCATTATGGCGCTTGGCTTCTACTGGTCTTCATCGCCCGCGGGTACGAGGCGGTCGCGGCCCAACCGCTGATGCTGGAGCGGCGCTGGAGTTGGCTCATGCAGGACGCCGGCTCGTGGTTTTTCTGGGTGCTCGCGGTTGGGTTGCCGCTGGCGGCGTTGTCAGCACTGCCCGTGCCGAAGGTATGGTCGGGGACGTTGCGGAAGACGGTGCACGCAGGATTGGCGATTTACGCGGTTTGGTTGTGTTACGGGCTGGCCAGCGTTATTGCCGGTATCGTGCTTTCTGGAGTCGATCAATTCTCCGGGACCGAAGGAACGGATGCCCTCTTCTCGCTGATCCGGTAGTCCAGCGCATCAGCCGTCAGGGTGGCACGACAACACGCGTAACGACTTTTTCTCCACGACCATCTTCCGTCCTGCCTGAAGGCGTCGCGCTTCTTCCGCCTCCACTATGTCGCCGGGACCTGTCGTAGCGGTATCGATCCGCACCCGCCAGTGCCGCTCGGGCACGGTAAACGGGATGACCTTGGAAGAAGGATTGAACATGAGGTACAGGCATACGCCGCCGTTTTCCGTTCCGTTAATCATGCACGCGAGGGACGGGTCCTCGGGTGTCCACATCTGGGGCGTACCTTCCGCGTCGAACCAGAGCAGGTCGGCGTCCGCGCCCGGTTTGCTGGGGCGGCCGGTGAAATAGGTTCGTCGCGCGAACACTGGGTTCTCGTGACGGAAGCGAATCAGCCGCTTGCAGAACTCGAACAGTTCGCGGTTCTTTTCGAGCAGCGCCCAATCGAACCAGGAGATGGGGTTGTCCTGGCAGTAGGCGTTGTTGTTGCCCCGTTGCGTGCGTCCGAATTCGTCGCCCCCGAGCAGCATGGGAACGCCGAGGGAGAGGAAGAGCGTGGCGAGATAGTTCTTCTGCATCCGCAAGCGCAACGCGTTTACGGCAGGATCGTCGACCTCGCCTTCCTTGCCGCAGTTCCAACTGAAATTCTCGTTCGTTCCGTCCCGGTTATCTTCGCCGTTGTCTTCGTTCTGTTTCTCGTTGTAGGACACGAGATCGCGCAGGGTAAACCCGTCGTGGCAGGTGATGAAATTGATGCTGTGCAAGGGAGTTCGGCCGTCGTCGCCGTAGAGGTCCGGGCTGCCGGTCAGGCGTAAGGCGAAATTGCCTTTGATGCCCTTGTCGCCCCGCCAGAACCGGCGCACGTCGTCGCGATACTGCCCATTCCATTCGGCCCATTGCTCGTCTCCGAAGGAACCGACCAGGTATCCACCCGCGATGTCCCAGGGTTCGGCGATCAACTTTACATCGCGCAAGATCGGACATTCCGACATGTGTTCGACCAACGGACCTGTATACATCATGTGTCCGGCGCGGTCGCGGCGCAGGATGGACGCCAAGTCAAAACGGAACCCGTCGACGCCCATCTCGGTGACCCAGTACCGGAGGCTGTCCATGATCAGGTCGCGCACGACGGGATGGTTGCAGTTCAGCGTGTTCCCACAGCCGGTGAGATCGCGGTAGCGGCCGTGGTCGTCGACGAGATAGTAGATGGTGTTGTCGATGCCGCGAAAACTTTGGGAAGGCTCCGGGCCGCCTTTTTCCGAGGTGTGGTTGTATACGACGTCAAGGATCACCTCGATGCCGGCTTCGTGCAGCGCGTCGACCATCGCGCGGAATTCCGCGATGACCTCGGCGGCGTCCTGCGTCCCTGCGTAACGCGGGTTTGGTGCAAAGAATCCGATGGTACTGTACCCCCAGTAATTGACCAGCGGCTCGTTGGTGTTGGGATTCTTCCACGCGAGCGTGTTTTCTCCGCAGGCCTGAACGGGCAAGAGTTCGACTGCGGTAACGCCGAGCTCCTGGAGGTAGGGGATCTTCTCAATTACTTCGCGGTACGTACCACCCTGAACATGTCCGCCGGCGGAGTGTGCCGTGAACCCGCGTACGTGGACTTCGTAAATAATGCTCTGGCTCATGGGCTTCTGCGGCCGGGCCGTGGTTTGCCATGCGGGCGCCCCTTCGACGACTACACATTTGGCGCGGCCGTGGGCAGGATTCTCCGTGTAGCCCCGCGCGTAGGGGTCGAGGAGGCAATCCGACTGGTTGAAGCGGTACCCGCGCGAGGGCCGTTTGGGGCCGTCCATGCGGTAGGCGTACATCGTGCCTGCCCTTAGCCCTTCAATGTGAATCGTCCATACATCGCCGACACGGTGCGCGTTCCGGTCGAATATGAATTCATAGGCGGGCGCTTCATCTTCGGGGCTTTCAAACAGGGAGAGCCAGACGCGCGTGGCGTTTCTGCTGAATATGGAGAACTGGATTCCGGAAGCGTCAACAACCGCTCCGAGCGGTAGCCCTTTTCCGGGCTTTACCTTCA
Organism: Candidatus Hydrogenedentota bacterium; assembly: GCA_023384315.1. Taxonomy (GTDB): domain Bacteria; phylum Hydrogenedentota; class Hydrogenedentia; order Hydrogenedentales; family SLHB01; genus JAHDWY01. The sequence continues at coordinate 6,171 of JAHDWY010000134.1, forward strand.
ACTCTGACCAATTCATTCGGCCCCATTCTTTCTACCGTGCACGTTCAACACCACTCGCGTGTCAAGACGAGGATTATCCCTTTACTGGCCGTTCGACGGCAAATTGCAGGATTCGCAGCGTAATAGTAAGGTTTACCAAGGATACGCCAAGGTCGGGTAAAACGGTTTCATTGCGAAATTCGCGAATCAACGCGTGCATGAAATCGTCTGTTTCCGTCTGACCGTGTTGTGTGACCAGTTTCGCGCGGTACACACCGTCGGCTCCGCGACATCCCTCGACTCGCACCTCCCAATCATTCAGGTGGCACATACGCAGGTGCTCCGAATCCGTGTTTCGCGTTACGAGTTCACAGTCGACGCGGCCGCCGTCCGGCACGTCTGCGCGAAAGCGCGCACACGCGGTACGTCCCTCGAACGCGACATCCAAACTGCTCCAGTCGATACGGCAGCCCGGCGCGACCTCGAGCAGCATGCTGATGGGGTGGGAGGCCAAATCGATCCACGTCTCGATTGGGTCGGGAGTTTGCCCTCGCGCCGGCGTTTCGAGCTGTCCCCGGAACTTCCGGAGCGGACCCGATCCGGACTCCCGGCGCCACAGGTCTCGAAACGTACGGGCTCCGGCGCTGTACTGGGTGCAGACGCCGAGGCGAAGCCCGAGCCGGTCCGCACGATGGGCCAGGATTGCGGCTTGTTCCAGTACCTTGTCTGTGGGTACGGCGGGATCGTAGACGAACGGCTTTTCACAGAGAACGTGGGCGCCGGCATCCAAAGCTCTTGCGCAGTGGCCGGCGTGCAGGTGCGGCGGGGAGCAGATATCCACGATGTCCGGACGCTCTTCGCGGAGCATCGCATCGATGTCGCGGTATCCGCGGCCGTTGAATCCGAACAATTCGCGAAGGGTGTTGCCGGTCTGTGCGATGCGGGCATCCGAAGTACCTGCGAATGCGCACACGTCAGCGCCTTCGAGATCCCACCACTTGGCGTGGTGCTTGCCGATCCCGCTTGCACCGACGATCGCGACGCGCGGTTTACCGGGTCCTAGCGCCACTCGTCGTCCTCCTCTTCGAGGCGCAGTTCCTCTTCGTCCCAGGGTGTGAGGTCCGGGTCCGGTTCCTCCAAAGCGTCGTCTTCGTCTTCCTCCTCCCAATCGCGAAGGGTTTGCTGTCCCCTCCGGCGCTTGCGGAGATACGCGACAACGGTCAAAATCGCCATGAGCTGAAACACGGAGAACCCGGAGATGAGCGAGAAGACCAGGGCGACCCGCCACAGGGACCGGACCCAGTCGTCATAGAAGTCTGTCGGCGAGATGCCTGCTTCGGCGCGAAGGGCATCGCCAAAAGTCATTGTTTTTGTCGCATGCACCACGCGCCAGAACGCGTCATCGCCCAAGCGTTCGTGGAGGAATCGCGTCATGGATAGCGCTTGGGCATAGGCGTCGCCGAACTCGAGTTCCTTGCCTGGCTCCAGAAATACGAAGAAGAGGTCTTTGTAGGGGATGAGCCGGCCCTGCACGTACATCTGACCCACGTGGATCGCGCTTCCAATGCGGTGTTCGCCCGAAACCATCATGGCGATTCCCTCGTTGAGCCAACGCGGCAGATTGTCGCCCCCGGAGTTCCGCGCCAGCAATACGTGGATCAACTCGTGGCGCAGCGTGCCCATATAGTCGGAGCCGCCGCGTGTGATATCCGGCGTTTTGACGGCGATGACGCCCGATTCCGGCAGGGCCACGCCGGAGACGGAAGATTGGCTGAGGCTGCCTGCGAAGCGCGCGAATTCGCCATGCGTGCCGCAGATATGAACGAGGATCGGCGCATTACCCGCGGGCAATCGGTCACCGTACTGGTTCAAGCTTCCTTCGAGGATCGCGAGGCTTTCGTGGGCAAGCTCGCTCCATTCCTCGGGAAAGGTGATGCGGAAAGGGGGAGATTCAATCACGGCCGCGCCGGTGATGGAACACAAGACGATGCTTGCGAGCACGAGCGCTGCGGGAAGCCGCCTCATGAGGATTGAGCCACAACGCCGGTTTGAAGATCGCGCCAGTCTGAACGGAGTTCCTGAATTGTCGCCTCGACCAGCGGTAGGGCGATGTCCACTTTGGCCACGCGACGCGGCGGCATAGATGCGCAGTTGCCGCTCGTACTTTGCGTGGCTTTCCGGAGTCCGGCGTCCGGTCTTGTAGTCAATGATTGTGCCGTCGTCGAGGATAAGATCGACGGTACCGCGTAACAGGCGGTTCTCGATGCGCAGGGCGAAAGGCACTTCCCGGAGGCGCGTAGCGCTTTCACGTATCAACGTGCCAACCTCGGATTCTGCAATGCGGGACGCGAGAATCGGGAGTTCCTCATGGAGACGCGCGCGCAGATCGCGTTCCGGACATTCCGCGAGAAGCAGTTCCTCGATGAGGTCGTTCGGGTTTGCTGCAAAATCCCAGAGTTCCAGAAAGCGGTGGATCAGAGTCCCTCGTGCTGCGGCATCACCTCGACCGGCCTCACGGTGCTCGTCCTTCTCGTATTCGCGGTCGTCGAGCGCTCCCAGTGCGGTCGTAACGGCAAGAGAAGTCCCTGTCGACTCCGGTACGGGAATGGCAGCGATGCGTGCCGCAATCTCCGACGGTTCCGGAACGGGCGGTTCCGCAACGCTATCCACTTGCACATCGACGGGTGTCCCGCGACGCCGCACGTGTGCCCGCCAACCCGTGCCGGCGAATTCCGCGCCGTCGTCGCGGTTGAATAGCGCATACTGCTTGTCAAACGCGGTCAACCATTGCGTCTCCTTCTTTGCATCCGGAGGTCCGCACAGCAGGAGATAATCGCGGGCGCGCGACATGGCCACGAACAGCACGCGCGCCTGTACGCCGAGTTCTTCGGAGGTCC
>JAHDWY010000135.1 GCA_023384315.1 Candidatus Hydrogenedentota bacterium
AGCCCCTGCATGCCGGAGCACGGGATCGGCGACGACCTGGGCAAACACCAGAGCAAACTCGCGCTCGAGTCCAGGGCCTACCCGGTTTTCACCTACGATCCGGACAAGGGGGACTTGCCGGAAGAGTGCTTCAACCTCGACGGCAACCCGGCAATGGAAGATGACTGGCCCTCGTACACGCTCACGTATGTCGACGAGAACGGCAGCGCCGGTTCCCTGGAGTTGCCGCTGACCTTCGCCGACTTCGCCGTAACGGAAGCCCGCTTCCGCAAGCACTTCAAGAAAGCCCCGCGGGACACGTGGAACGACGACATGGTCCCGGTCGCGGACTTCCTGAAATTGGACGCCGACGATCGCGAGGGCAAGTACCCCTTCGTGTGGGCCGTTGACGCGAAGAACCGGCTCAGCCGGGTTATCGTGTCCGAGCCGGTCATCAAAGCCTGCGAAGACCGGCGTCACTTCTGGGTCATGCTGAAAGCCTTGGCGGGTATCGGCAAGGATGTCGATATCCAGGCGATTAAGGACGAGACGCGCGTGGATGTCGTACAGAAACTGACCGCAGGTTTGTTGGAGATGGTTGGCGGCGGCGGATCCGTCCCGATGGTAATGCCGTCGATGCCGGCTCCGGCAGCAGCCGCATCGGAAGCGCCGGCAGAGGCAGCAAAGGCGACCGCCGTCGCCCCTTCGGGATCCGGCAACGGCGCACCCAGCGGCAACGGCTACATGGCGCCTTACCTGAACTCAAACGAGTGCACGGGCTGCGGCGAATGCGTGCTCGTGAACCCGAAGATCTTCGGGTGGAACGACAAGAAGCAGGCCGTGATTCGCGATGCGAGCGGCGGTCCCTACAAGGACATCGTGAAGGCGGCGGAGAAATGCGCGGCCCGCGCCATCGCTCCGGGAATTCCGGCGGATACGTCCGGCAAAGAGATCGAGAAACTGATCAAACGGGCGGCGAAGTATAATTCGTAAAATGACACGGCCCGGCGCGTAGTACTCGAGATACTGGGCGCCGGGCCGTCTGACAAGAGTGTGTCCAAGTCGGGGCATAGACGAGGGGAACATCTGGGATGTGGCTACCCGGGCTGAATTCGCGAAAGACCTTTTCGCACGGCATTCATCCTCCTGAGAGCAAGGAATTGACTCAGGATAAGGCGATCCGCCGTTTGCCGTTCGCCCCGCACCTGATCATTCCGCTGTCGCAACACACCGGCGCTCCCGCCAAGCCGATCGTTCGTGAAGGCCAGGAGGTGGCCCGGGGCGAACCCATCGCCGAACCTGGCGGCTTCGTCTCGGTGCCCATGCACGCGCCGGTCACCGGACGGGTCGAGAAGATTGCTCTCGCCCGAGACGCCCGCGGCGGCATGTCCCCCGCCATCTTCATCGAGCAGTATCCCGCGGCAAACCAGGAAATCCTGTACGGCGCGGAAACGGATATCGACAGCCTCACACCGGAGGAACTGGTCAAGGCTGTCCAGGCGACTGGCGTGGTCGGCTTGGGCGGCGCGGCGTTTCCCACGCACGTAAAACTGGCCCTGCCCGAGGGCAAGTCGGTGGACACGATCATCGTGAATGGGTGCGAATGCGAACCCTTCCTCACGACCGACCATCGCGTCATGCTGGAGCAGGTCGACAGCATCTTCAAAGGCATCCGCATCGTACTCCGCGCGTTGGGCGCGAAGCAGGCCATCGTCGGCATCGAAACGAACAAGATGGACGCCGTCGAGACGATGCGCGCCGGGATTCCAAAAGGCGTGCCCTGCACTATCGAAGCCATCGAAGCCAAGTACCCGCAGGGTGCGGAAAAGATGTTGACGAAGGCGCTCGTGAACCGCGAAGTGCCGTCAGGGGGGCTGCCGATCGATGTGGGCGTGGCGGTCTTCAACGTCGCGACCCTCGCGCAGATTGGGGAGTTGATGCCAGTCCGGCAGGGGCTCATCGAGCGCGTCGTGACCGTGTCCGGCACGGGCGTCCACAATCCCGGCAACTTCCTGATGGCGATTGGCACGCCCCTACGGTTTATTATGGACCAGGTCGGTTTCAAGGAGCGGGAGTGCCAGATCATCCTTGGCGGGCCCATGATGGGCACGTCCGTCGGCACCCTGGATCTCCCCGTTACCAAAGGCGTCACCGGCATCCTGGCAATCGCCAAGGATCACCCGCTGGCCATTCGCAACGGCAAAGTGTTTCCCTGCATCAAGTGCGGTTCCTGCGTGGAGGCGTGCCCCATGCACTTGAACCCTTCAGAACTCGGACTACTGGCGCGCAAACAGGAATACGAGACCATGGCGGAGCGGTACCATCTCATGGATTGCTTCGAGTGCGGATGCTGCTCTTTCGTCTGTCCCTCGAACATCCCCTTGGTCCAGTACTTTCGCGTGTCCAAGGCAATCAATCGTGAAAGAAAGGTTCCGAAATGAGCGTAGGAACCCACGCTATAGACATACGCACGTCGCCACACATCAAAGGCCGCGTGACCACCGACACCATCATGCTGAACGTGGTATACGCCCTGCTTCCCGTGACGGCCTTTGCCGTGTTCGTATTTGGACTGAGCGCCTTCCTGCTCGTGATCGTGACGACCGGTACCTGCGTGCTGACCGAACATGTGTTGTGCAAGCTCGCGCGCAAACCGAGCACGGTCTCCGACTACAGTGCGGTGATTACCGGCCTGCTGTTGGCGCTGACCTTGCCGCCCGGCTTCCCCCTGTGGATGGCCATCGTTGGCAGTGTGATTTCCATCGGATTGGGCAAAGCCTTGTTCGGCGGTCTCGGAATGAACCCCTTCAACCCGGCCTTGGTGGGGCGCGCGTTCTTACAGGCGGCGTTCCCGGTGGCAATCACCACGTGGACGCCCGCGTTCTGGCCCGAAATGCAAATCTGGTCGACGGAGCGCTTTACCTCCATCGTGTTGCCCACCGTGTCGCTTCCATTCATGCGCCCAGAGTCTGTGGCGTCGTTCATCAACGGGATTACCATCGACGGTTTCTCGGGCGCGACGCCCCTGTCGCGTATGAAGTTCGATCACGAAACCACGTCCATTATAGACCTCTTTGTCGGGATGACCGCGGGTTCCACGGGGGAAACGTCCTCGGCGCTCATCATACTCGGCGGTGTCTACCTTATGGCACGCAGAATGATGAACTGGCGCATCCCGGTGGCCATTCTGGGTAGCGCAACCGTCGTAAGCGGAATCTTCTACGCTCTAAATTCGGAAATCTACCCCACCCCGCTCTTCGTGCTCTTCTCGGGCGGACTCATGCTCGGCGCCATGTTCATGGCATCGGACATGGTCGGCTCGCCCACAACGCCTTTGGGCGTGTGGATCTACGGAATTCTCATCGGGTCGGTGACGGTAGTGATCCGGTTAAAAGGTGGACTTCCCGAAGGGACCATGTACGCCATCCTCCTCGGCAACGCATGCACGCCGCTGATCGACAACCTCACCCAGCCCAGAATCTTCGGCGCCCGCAAGAAGGGAGAACGGAAATGAACGCGGCAACGGAACAGACCCTGCCGATGCCGAAGCAAACGAGCAGCGCATACATGATCCTCGTCATGACGGCCGTCGCGACGTTGTGCGGCCTGCTGATCGTCACCGTCTATCAAGCGACCGCGCCCGCCATCGCGCGTAACCAGGCCCAGATTATCGAAGAATCCGTATTCGAGGTGCTCCCGAATGCGACGCGCCAGGTTGCCTTCGCCGTCGACACGGCGGCAGGCGCCGTCACCGTAGACGCAGAAGGCCAGAGCGCCCTGCCGAAAGTCTTCGCGGGCTACGATGACTCGGGCGCCCTCGTCGGGATTGCAATCGAAGCCGGCGGACGCGGCTATCAAGACATCATCCGCATTCTGTACAGCTACTCGCCGGACTGCGGCTGCATCGACGGTTTCAAAGTGTTAGACCACAAGGAAACGCCGGGGTTGGGCGACAAGATCATCACGGACCCGGATTTCCAGGAGAACTTTGCAAAACTCGATGCAAAGCTGGACCCGGCAACAAATCGCCCGGTGAACCAGATCGTGACGGTCAAACACGGCACCAAGACGGAGCCCTGGCAGATTGACGCCATCTCGGGCGCGACCATTTCCTCCAAGGCCATCGGCCGAATCATGCAGTCCAGTACCGACGAGATGCTGCCGGTAATCACCGCCCATCTCGATGAGATTCGAAAGGCAGGCACATCATGAGCAAGGCTGGACCCTCCCAAGCCAGCATCTTCCTGAATGGTCTCTGGAAAGAGAACCCCGTATTTGTCCAGGTACTGGGGATGTGCCCGGTCCTCGCCGTGACGAACTCGGTGCGCAATGCGATCGCCATGGGTCTTTCGACGATGTTCGTCCTCGTCATGTCGAGCACGCTCGTGTCACTGGTCCGCAACATCGTGCCGAAACAAGTCCGCATCGCCACGTACATCCTCATCATCTCCACCTTCGTGACGATCGTGGACTATGTCATCAAGGCGGTAAGCATTCCGGTATACAAGGCCCTGGGCCCCTTCATCGCGCTTATCGTTGTGAACTGCATCATTCTCGGGCGGGCGGAAGCGTTCGCGTCGAAAAACTCCGTGTACCGCTCCATACTGGATGCGTTCGGAATGGGGATCGGGTTTTCCTTCGCGCTTCTCTGCCTGGGTGCGGTGCGCGAGATCCTCGGCGCTGGGACGTTTCTGGGAGTTCCCCTGTTCGGCCCCTATTTTGAACCTTGGATCATCTTCCTGCTGCCGAGCGGCGGGTTCTTCACACTCGGAGCCTGGTTGCTCGCCTTCAGCCTCTGGAAGGAACGGAGAACGCGCAAGGCCACGCTGGCGGCCGAGCACGCGCAGGAGCTGGCATCATGAATTCGGCATCCCTTTCGTTCATCTTTATCGACTCACTCCTGATCAACAATCTGGTCCTTGCGGTGTTCTTGGGGATTTGCCCGTTCCTCGGCGTTTCCGGGAAGCTGGAAACAGCGACGCGCATGGGCGGCGCCGTTATCTTCGTGATGCTCGTGAGTTCGACGCTGACCTTCGGGATCAACCGCCTGCTCATCGCCGTCGACGCGGAGTATCTCCGCATCATCGCGTATATCGTCGTCATCGCATCGACGGTGCAACTCGTGGAGATGTTCATCAAGAAAACCAGCCCCGCCCTGTTTCGCGCGCTCGGCATCTATCTGCCCTTGATCACGACGAACTGCGCCATCCTCGGCGTGGCCATGTTTCAGACCTTCCGCGAGTACAGCTTCATCCAGAGCCTTGTGTTCAGCATCGGTTCGGGTCTGGGCTTCGCGCTGGCGCTCGTCATCATGTCAGGCATTCGCGAGCAGTTGAACCTGGCGGATGTACCGAACGTCGCCAAGGGAACGGCGATTGCCCTCATGGTTGCAGGTATTCTGTCGATGGCCTTCATGGGATTCGCGGGTTTGGGAAGCAACTAGAGACGCGCAATGGCGGACTTAATTTACACGTTCCTGACGGGTGTCGGCGGCATGATCCTTATCGCGGTCGCGTGGTTCGGCGTCCAGTTGATCGCGCGGCGCAACTCCCCCCACTTCCCCGCTGACTGCGATACTCTGGAAAGCATGTGCCATGACTGCGGAAGCTGCGCCGAAGCCGGCAACTGCGGCCTCCACCGTCACTAGGTCATACGGAAAGCGTTCCGCGCATGACTTTGATTTCTTCGCGCTGTTCCATCTCCAGCAAGTCCGTCAGTGCTTCGCGCAAAGGCGTGGAGATGGACCGCTCGATAAGCTCCCGGTAGACCGAAATCAAAAACCGGTCCAGATCAAGTCCAAGTTCAACCAACTCCTCCGGCGTAAGGTCCGCCCCAAACCGAAACTTCTCGATTCTGGGAAATGCGCGAAGGTCGGGGGATACCTTGAACCAGGCTTCAAGTACTCCCCGCGAGGCGCCGTGCTCGTACTCCTCGAGGCAATGCTGGAGGTACGCTTCGTGGCGGCTCAGGTAATCGAGCAGAACCCGAACCTGTTCGTCTTTCGTCTCGGCAATGTGGGATTGATAGTAGTGGCTGAGGTCGCGGTGAAACGCCTCTGCCTTCTTGAGCACGTCAATCAGTCGCAGCGGAGCCATACCGTCCCCCTTCGTTGATATGCCCCTATCTATGATCTAACCACGTCCGTCGATTTTTGGCAAGCCTGCATGGCCTTCGCGGTTCTGGCACGAGAGAACGAAGAGCCAGTCTTGGCCCCTACTTCTGCGATAAGTGGCGGGCGATCCTAAGGCTCAACTGGGGGACGCTGCAAAATATGGGCTATTGGCCTTCACGTAGCCGCTGAACCACGGCTGCAATCGCCTGAATGTGTTTGGGACCGGTGCCGCAACAACCACCGACGATGGACGCGCCGGCCTTCACCAGATCCGAGACCTGACTCGCCATCCCTTCCGGCGTCTCGGGATACCACACACTACCGTCATCCTTACGCTGAGGCATGCCGGCGTTGGGATGAACCAGGATCGGTACTTCCGGTGCGGCAGCCCGCAGTTCGCGAACGACCTCCACCATCTCCGCCGGCCCCAAGCTGCAGTTGACGCCCAGAACGTCGGCGCCTTCCGCGAGCATCGCCTGGGCCATCTCCGCCACGGAAACTCCCATCATCGTGCGATACCCCGTGTCGGTCTTCATACTGAACGTGAACGAACACACCAGCTCCAGTCCCGTGTTCTCCTTCACGGCGCGAGCGGCAATTCCGGCCTCATCCAGCGCGGTCATCGTTTCCACGCTGCACGCGTCGGCGCCGCCCCGCTCCAGCGCGATCGCCTGTTCGGCGAAGGCCTCGAAAAGCTGATCCTCGCTCACATCGCCCATCATGAGAATCTTGCCCGTTGGACCTACCGAAGCCAGGACCAGCGCCCTCTCGCCCACCGCCTCTCGGGAAAGCCGCGCAGCCGCTTCGTTCAGTTCCGCGGCGCGCGACGCGAGTCCGTAGGGTTCCAGCGTGATACGAGTACCGCCGAAGCTGTTCGTCATCACGATATCCGCACCTGCTTCTGCGTAGCTCGCGGCGATATTCCGAACCACGTCCGGATGTTCCACGTTCCACAGTTCGGGACATTCCCCCGCGCCCAGTCCCGCAGCGACCAGGAAGGTACCCCATCCCCCGTCGGACACGAGCAGCTTGCGTTCACGAACAGCACCTACAATTGACTTCATGAGTCTCCAGTCTTTTCGTCACGTGCGCCGACGAAAACAGGTTTCCAGCGTGCAAATGCTGCATGCCGTCGTTACGCGTTCACACTCGGCACCAATCCCCAAAACGCCGCTGACAGACTTGACCGGCAACATCAACGCGCTGTCGGTGAGACGAATGCCGCAGAAATTCTCCGGCAAGAGTGAAAACAGCGCGTGCTGCTCGCTCGCGTCCCAGTCGCAGAATCCAGGGCTGAACCGGCTGGTCGTATACCGGCTCGATTCGATGGCCCGATCGATAATCCGCTCTTCCAGCCAGTTCGCGGCGCCTTCGACCGCTTCAGAGCCAATCGTATCCGCCACGTAACCCCGCATCGGATCGCCGCTGTCGAAGTAGTTCTTGATCCAACGGTCCATGCCCGGACCCGCTGTGGCGGCGAAAACGACGATGGATTCGGATACGTCCAAAAGGCTGGCAATGCGCCGTCCCGTCGCGAACGGCACCCCTTCCAGCGTAATCCCGTCGACGGCAAGCTCAACCATCGCCGGTGAAATCGTTCGTGCGCCGACGCGGCCCTCGCTGTGGGCTGGCGCTTCAAACAGCAATTCTTCGATGATCTCGGGAAGCGCATCCGGCGCGCTCCCCATCGGGTACCCCATCGCCCATTCGATATGCGCGGGAGTCAACCCCATCAACGCAAAATCGACCGCATACTCCTCGATTTCGCCGGCCATAGCTGCCCCCGCTACGCCCCCGTTTCGTTCGCCGTCACGCCACCGCTGCGACCAGATAGTCCAACGCCCCTTGCGGGTCGGGCGCGTAGGCGTCCGCGCCAATCTTCCTCGCGAACTCGTCGGTCAACGGCGCTCCGCCGACGATAATTTTGGTTTCCGGGAATTCCGCGCGAACGGCCGTAACAATCTTCTCCATATTGACCATCGTGGTCGTCAGCAGGGCGCTCAGGCCGATCGCGCTGTTCGGGTGGGCGCGCAACGCATCGAGAAACTTCTCGGCGCTTACATCGACCCCAAGATCGATCACCTGCCAACCGCCGCCTTCCATCACCATGCTGACGAGATTCTTGCCGATGTCGTGCAGATCCCCCTGAACCGTTCCGATGATGAAGGTGCCGCGGTGCTTGGCCTTTCCAGACTCAAAGAACGGCCGGAGATGGGCCATCGACGCCTGCATGGCCTTCGCGGCCATCAATAAATCGGGGACGAACACCTTGTTCTCGCTGAACTTCTTGCCGATGGTATTCATCCCCACGACAAGCCCTTTGGCGAGCACATCGTTCGGGTCGATCTCCATGTCCAGCGCCGCTTTCGTCAACTCATCCGCACCGTCCTGCCCCTTCAGGTCCGGCGGATACGGAGAAGCCGCGTTGACCTTGCCGCGTTCAATGCACATTGCGATTCGTTCCAGAATCTCGTCCATAACGTCTCCCTCTCTTTTCCAGAAACTCGTGACGTTCTAGTATCGTCCCAATTCCGCCCCACGGTCAACTAGAAAACGGCGCGGCGCTTCAGAACCGTGCCCGGTGGCTTCGTCGTACATTTCTCAATACTTCGGCTTTCCGCCGACGCGCAAGACGGCGCGCTTGCGGTCCAGATAGTATTTGTACAAGTCCAGCGGCACATCTGCCGGAACCCGATGATCGACGCCGGGAATGAAGCCTCCTTGCTCCACATAAGGCCTAAGCCGTTCGAGTTCCGTGTCGATGGCCTCGCGAGAATGCGCCAGCTTGCGCTTGCAAAATCCGCCCCAGAGCCGAATGCGCTTACCGTAAATGTCGCGCAATAGGCAAGGATCGGATCCTGCATGGACTTCGATCGGGAACATGGTGTTCAGGCCGTTGTCGAGAAAGGTATCGACGATCGGGAGGATATTGCCGTCCGTATCGGTGGT
>JAHDWY010000136.1:0-633 GCA_023384315.1 Candidatus Hydrogenedentota bacterium
ATCACCTCCTGAGTCAATACACGGTTTCAAACCGGATTAACCGTCTTGTCAATCGCACGGCCATCTGGGTCGTGCCCTTGATGAATCCCGACGGGCACGCCTTGGGAACGCGGTTCAATGCGAATGGATACGACCTGAACCGCTCGTTCCCCTCCTGGCCCGGCGATTTCACGGGCACACAGTTCGACGGGGCGCCGTTGGATTTGATGGGACGCCAACTAGAAGTGCAGCACGTCATGCAGTGGACGGCGGACAACAGCTTTACCTTGTCGGCGAATCTGCACACAGGCGCGCTGCTGGTGAACTATCCCTTCGACGACGACGGGAAAGGGTCGGGCAACGACGCTCCCACGCCGGATGACGCCCTGTTCGAGTACGTGTCTGAAACGTACTCCATGTTCAACACGCCCATGTACACGGACTCGGTGCCGTCGTTTCCGAAAGGTATTACGAATGGTTCGGCGTGGTATCAAATCGACGGCGGGATGCAGGACTGGAACTACCGGTACGTGGCGTGCAACGAAGTGACCATCGAGCTTTCCGAGGTAAAGAACCCGAATGCCTCGACATTGCCAACCTTCTGGGAAGACAACCGCGACTCCATGATCGCTTACGCCGAGATGGCGGACATTG
>JAHDWY010000136.1:643-9030 GCA_023384315.1 Candidatus Hydrogenedentota bacterium
AGACGGGGGAACCGGTCTATGCGAAGGTCGAGGTCATCGGCAACAGTCAACCCGTGTTTACCGACCCCGACTACGGCGACTACCACCGCATGCTCCTGCCGGGCACCTACACGCTCAAGTTTTCCGCGCCGGGGTACAAAAACAAACGTAAACGGGACATCGTCGTCACGGATGGCCGCGCCGTGCGGGTAAACCTGAAACTCAAGCCCCTTGTGATTAAGACGGACATCAACGACGACGGCGAAACGAACGCCTCCGACGTTCAGCTTGTCGTCCTCGCCATCCTCGGCAAATCGATAAGCCACGATCCCGACGCCAACGGAGACGGCGCCACAGACACGGCGGACCTGCAGCTCGTCGTAAACGCCGTCAGCCAAGGCTGAGGACCGGCAGCCTGGGCGCTCCTATTCTTTGCTGGAATTTTGAGTTGGTCTGTGACCGTCCGTGTCTGCCCGTGTTCCACGCAAGCTTGTGCGTTATAATTCCTCGCCGTGAGCGAGTCACTAAAACAACGTCAGACCTACCGCTGGATTGCGCCGTTGCCGGCGCTGATTATCCTGCTTGGTATTACGCTCCGCACTGCGGAATATCTCCACAACAAGGCGATTTGGCTCGATGAGGCGCAACTCGTCGTAAGCATCTTGCAACGCGGCTATCTCGAGCTTCTGAATCCTCTCGAATACAAACAAACCGCTCCGTACGCCTTTCTGGTCGCCGAGCGAAGGGCGGTTGACCTGTTTGGTCCGGGCGAGTACGCGCTGCGGTTCGTGCCATGGCTTGCGTCCACACTGGCGCTGCCGTTGCTGTGGTTGTTTCTGAAGCGCTTTCTCCGTTTCGACGGCGCGGTTGTCGCGCTTGCACTATTCGCCTTGGCGCCCGGCGTCATTCGCTACGCTTCGGAAGTGAAGCCCTATGCGCTGGACGTGGTCGTCACGATACTGCTCCTGGTACTCGCGAAGCGCTCCCTTTCCGCATCGAACAGCGGCACGTGGCTCCTTGCGCTTGCCATCGCAGGTGCGGTCGCGGTGTGGTGTTCGATCCCGGCAATCTTCGTTCTGGCTGGAATCGGAGCGACTTTGGCGATCGCGGCAGCACTGGATCGGCGCGGGGGACGGTTCGCCGCTACGGTCGCAGTCGGAATCCTATGGCTACTGAGTTTTGCCACGTACTATCAGACGGTGATCCGGTACACCGGCGACGATGCCATCCTGCGTAGTTGGTGGACCGATTCCTTCATGCCCCTGCCGCCGCGGTCGCTGACCGATCTGAACGGGTTCGTCCGCACCTTCTTCGATCTCTTCCGCGATCCCATCGGCGCGCCCGCCATCGGCATTGGCGCTCTTTTGTTCCTGCTTGGCGTGCTGTCGTTGTTGTTCCGCGATCGGCGCGCTCTGCTCCTGTTGCTTGCCCCGATTGCGTTTGCATTGTTGGCGAGCGGGCTCCAGCGCTATCCCTTCACCGGGCGTTTTCTGCTGTTCGCGACGCCTCTCGTGCTGGTGTTGACTGGCGAAGGATTTCAGGTGCTGCGCGCGCGTTCGCGGACCGCGCTGATCCCTGCACTCATTGCGATCATTCTCTTCACTCAACCTGCGATCGCCGGCGTCCGCACACTGGTGAGGTCCGACGTACCACAAGGGGTGCGACCCGCATACGCGCATTTGATGGAGAACTACCAACAGGGCGACACGGTCTACGTTTACCACTGGACGATTGTACCACTCCGCTACTGCATGCTGCGCGACGGCGTTGAAATTCCTTTTGCCGCAGGGATCACAGCACGCGCCGATTGGCAATATTACATCCGGGATATGGAATCTCTTTTCGGCAACGAGCGCGTTTGGCTGGTATTCATCAACACGCCAAGGCCCCTGGTCGGCGAGGAAGAAAAATTCTTCACGACCTGGCTGGACGCCCACGGTGAGCGCCTCGACACACTGCGCGCCCCCGAGTCCAGTGTCTATCTCTACGACTTGTCCGCCGCGAAGACCTCGTCTTAGGAGGGCGGGTTTTCCAACCCGCCGCGCCGACGAAGTCGCCCTGTAGAGTGAACTTGCCTCGTCGTCGTCCGCTGCGGCATGCTGCGGGTTCCATGACGCCCGAAGAAACTGCCATCGCCTATCACGAGGCGACGAAACACCACTTTCACCGCTCTGCGCGCTCGCTGGGGTATATGGATTGGGCGAATCAACCCGATCCGTTCCGCCGGTATGCCGGTGCGCCATTGATTCGATTGCCTTTGCACGATGCCGACGAAACGCCGCCGTACGAATCGCTTTACACGTATGGAACCTCGCCACGCGCCGTGACCGCTGAATCGCTGGGCCTGTTCCTTGAATGCAGCCTGGCGATCTCGGCGTGGAAAGAGTTCCAGGGGAACCGCTGGGCGTTGCGCTCCAATCCTTCCAGCGGGAATCTGCATCCCACCGAGGGCTACCTGGTCGCGGGACCGGTGGACGGCATCTCTGATGCGCCTGCCGTATATCACTACGCGCCGAAGGAGCACGCGCTCGAACAACGTACATCGTTCGACGAAACGACCTGGGAAGATCTGCGTGGCGAGTTCCCTGCGCAGACATTCTTCGCGGGCCTCACGTCCATACACTGGCGGGAAGCGTGGAAGTACGGCGAACGCGCTTACCGCTACTGTCAGCACGACGTGGGGCATGCGCTGGCCGCGCTGACGCTGGCGGCGTCGATGCTGGGTTGGAGGGCGGTCCTGCTGGACGCGCTCGCGGACAAGACCATCGCGCGGCTCCTGGGTGTGGACCGCGACGACGGGTATCACGTAATGGAGCGCGAGTCTCCCGATGCAATTCTCGCAGTGTTTCCCGCGAACACGGCGGCACCGCCCATCGACGGTCCGTCATTCACGCACGCTGTCGATCGGATCGCCCTGGGCGTGTGGCACGGAAAGGCCAATCGTCTCAGCCAAGACCACGTTGACTGGAAGATCATCCGCGGCGTGGAGGAGGTCTGCGTAAAACCGGCAACCGATCCCGTTCAAGTCGACGTTGTGGATGTGCCCGCTCGAGCAGATGAACGCCCGTGCGGGCATTCGGCGCTTCGCATCATCCAGCAACGTCGTAGCGCCGTAGCCATGGATGGCGTTACAAGCATTGGCCGCGACACGTTCTATCGCATGCTGCTCCGCGTCGTCCCCACATGCACAGCTGTGCCGTGGGACGCGATGCCGGGGCGGCCGTATGTTCATCTCGGGATATTCGCGCACCGTGTTGAGGGGATTGCGCCGGGTCTCTACGCCTTGGTGCGTGATCCGGCGTCGTTGAGTTCCCTTAAAGCAGCCATGAACGCCGGGTTTGCTTGGGTCAAACCCCAGGATTGCCCGCCAGACCTCCCCCTGTATTTCCTGGAAGAAGCCGACTGCCGCCAGGTTGCCATGGCGGTGAGCTGCGGACAGGATATCGCGAGCGAGAGCGCCTTCAGCCTCGGTATGCTTGCGGAGTTCGAGCCTGTGATTCGCGAGCGCGGCGCCTGGATGTATCGCCGCCTCTTCTGGGAAACCGGCCTGATCGGGCAGGTGCTCTACCTGGAAGCAGAAGCGGCGGGGATCCGCGCAACGGGAATTGGGTGTTTCTTCGACGATCCCGTGCATGAAGTGTTCGGACTGACCGGCCCGGGGTATCAGTCCCTCTACCATTTCACGGTCGGTGGACCCGTCGACGACCTCCGTTTGACCACCCTGCCCGCGTATTCTCGCTAGTCGCCAACGCCTCATGTGCTAGAATCGCGCGGGCGTAAACAAGAATCCTTGGTGAGGGGAGATCCGAACATGCGAACGAAGTGGTGTGCCAGTGTGCTTCTTGCGATGGTGCTGGCCTGCGCGGCGGCGATGGCGCAGGACGAACCGCGACCATTAATCGCGGGCAAGGAATTCGTCTACGTGTGCCGCGATGCGGGCGCCGGCGCGTATGAAGCGTTTCCCGATGTGTGCCGGCTGGCGGATGGGCGGCTGTTCGCGGTGTTCTACGCGGGCTACGGACATGTGGCGTTGCCGAATGAGAACCTGCCGCGCGGTGGACGCGTCAGCGGCTGCTATTCCTCGGACGAGGGCAAAACCTGGACCGAAGCCCTGGTCGTGTTTGACGGACCCGACGACGACCGCGATCCCTCCGTGACGCAGCTCAGCGACGGCCGCTTGCTTTGCGTCTTCTTTACTTTGCGGCCCAAAGGCGGAGGCTACCGCGGTATCGGGACCTGGATGGTGGAGTCAACCGACGCAGGGCAGACCTGGACCGGATTGCGGCCCGTCAGCCCGTACTACGCGAGCACACCGGTACGCGAACTCGCCGATGGACGGCTCATTCTGGGTCTCTATCAGGAGACAGGGGACGACGCCTTCGGTGCGGTAACCATCTCAACGGACAAGGGCGCCACGTGGAGTCCGCCAGTGGACATCCCCAACGGCGGACTGCGCCTCGATGCGGAAACTGACGTCATCGCGCTGAAGGACGGCCGCCTCTACGCCGCACAGCGCACCGAGAAGGAGAGCATGCGGTTCTCGACGTCATCCGACGGTGGCCAGACCTGGGCAGTTTCCGAGCCGATGGGGTTCCCCGGCCACTGTCCCTACCTGTACCGTTCGCCGGAAGATATCATCGTGGTGGCGCACCGGCTGCCAAACACGAGCATTCACTATTCCGTGGACGAGTGCGCAACGTGGAGTGAAAACGTGCAGGTGGATTCGGTGGGCGGCGCATATCCCAGCATGGTGACCCTGAACGACGGCTCCACCCTGATTGTCTATTACGAAGAAGGGGAAGGATCGAGCATCCGCGCGCGCAAGTTTCGCGCGACGCCGAACGGCATTGAATGGCTGGAGTGGGAATAAGCGGTGACTGCGGACAAGAGTAAGCCACGCACGCGGGTCATCAACGCCATGGCGCCCATCCGGGTTTGCGATCTCGGCGGCTGGACGGATACCTGGTTCGCGGAAACGGGCGCGGTGTTCAATATCGGCGTGTACCCTTACGCGGAAGTGCAAGTTGCCGTCTCGCAGGACGGTTTGCAGGACAAGCGAATCGTCATCAACGCGGAGAACTTCGGCGACCGGTACACGCTCGCGCCCGGTCACATCACCTACGACCGCCATCCCCTCATCGAAGCGTCCATCGACATCATGGAACTGCCGGAGTCGCTTTGTTTCGAAGTCGACCTGTATTCAACCGCGCCGGCCGGCGCGTCGACCGGTACGTCGGCCGCCGTTACCGTCGCGCTGTTGGGTGCGCTCGATCTCTTGACGCCGGGCCGTCGCACGCCCCACGAGATCGCGTCGCTGGCGCACCGGGTGGAGACTGAGAAACTGAAACTGCAGTGCGGCATTCAGGACCAATTGTGCTCGGCCTATGGCGGCGTGTGCTTTATCGAGATGTTCGACTATCCCCACGCCTCCGTCTCGCAGATTGCGGTTTCCAACGACCTCTGGTGGGAACTCGAACGGCGGCTCGTTCTGGTCTATCTCGGCCACTCCCATTCATCCAGCGATGTGCACGGACAGGTTATCCATCGGCTCGAACAGGAAAACGCCGACAAGTCCGCCTTGGCGCCCTTGCGGGCCGCGGCCCACGCCGGGAAGAACGCCCTTTTCGCCGGAGACTTCGATGCCCTCGGGCAATGCATGATTGCCAACACGGAAGGCCAGGCGGCATTGCATCCGGCACTTGTGTCGGAGGATGCCCGCGCGGTGATCGATCTCGCGAAGAAACATCATGCTGTGGGTTGGAAGGTAAACGGCGCGGGCGGGGAGGGCGGTTCGCTGACCATTCTCTGCGACGCCGATGCCGAGCACAAACGGGCCTTCCTCGCTGCCCTGCCGGAGCTGAATCCGCGCTACCAAGTCATCCCCACGTATTTGTCGCGCACGGGATTGCGCCGGTGGGAAGTAAGGCACTGACTCCACAGCACCGCTCGATGCAAGAATGGCCTCCGCCCGCATGGCGGACGAAGGCCATTTGATTGCCTACTACGATCGTGCTATTGCGCAGCTTCTTCGGCAGCTTCCTTGAGAGCTTCGGCGGTATCTTCCATGGAATCGCCCGCCTCTTCCGCAGCGTCTTCTACCGCGTCAGCCGGACCTTCGGACTTGGGCTCACAGCCGACTCCCAATACACTCGCGGACACGATACCCAGAACAAGCAGCAGTCTCTTAATCATTCTACCTCTCCTTTCATGGGTCACCTGGGTGACTTCAAAACTCGGGTGAACGTACAAGACAATGGTAAGGCGGACGCAGGGCAAGAATCCGCCGCCCCACACGCGCCTTTACTATACACGGTATTTGAAAAGAAATCTCCCCATGGCAAACTTCGCAGGCTCTCGCCTCAGGTTCCCATTTCCAGCAGGGTCCGCGCAATCTTGCCAATGGCCACGACAAAGGCTGCCGTGCGGAGGTCCGCCACCTCCTTCCGGCTGAGGTACACGTTGCGAATCTCGTTGTATGCCCTCCGCATGGTGTCGTCCAACCCGGATCGCACCAGATCCACCTCGTCCGCGCCGTGTGTGATGCGCGCCTTCAGATGGGGCGGCGCAGACGTGCCGGTCATTTCCTCGATGAGCTGAATGATGTGTTCTCCGCGCATGGCTTCCAATCGGTTTTCGATGCGTCCCAAGCGGATGTGCTGGAGGTTTTTGATCCACTCGAAGTAGGAGACCGTGACCCCGCCCGCGTTCAGGTACAGGTCCGGGATAACAAAGATCCCGTTCCTGCGCAAGATCTCGTCGCCCTTGTACGTCACGGGACCGTTCGCCGCCTCGGCCACAACCCGCGCGCGGATGCGTCCCGCGTTCTCGGCCGTAATCTGATTCTCCATCGCGGCGGGAATCAACACGTCGCACTCCGATTCGAGGATGGAGCGCCCCTCAACGACATGCTTGCCGGCGCTGCAACCTTTGAGGCCGCCGGTCTCGCGCAAATGCTGGTAGACTGCTTCTATGTCCAGGCCTTCGTCGTTGAGGAGGGCGCCGTCGCGCTCCACGATGGCGACGATGCGCACATCATCTTCTTCATGGAGGAACTTCGCCGCGTGATAGCCCACGTTTCCGAGACCTTGAACAACGATGCGCTTGCCCGCGAGGTGACCTTCCAAGCCGGAGCGCTTGAGATCATCGGGGTTTCGGAAAAACTCCCGCAACCCGTATTGCACGCCTCGGCCTGTGGCTTCGAGCCGGCCCGCGATGCCGCCTTGGGTGACGGGTTTTCCGGTTACGCAAGCGATGGCGTTGATATCGTCCGGGCGAAGCCGCCGGTACGTGTCCGCAATCCAGGCCATCTCGCGCGGGCCCGTGCCCATGTCCGGCGCCGGTACGTTCAGGCTCGGGCTGACGTAGCCTTTCTTCGTCAACTCCTCGGCAAACCGGCGCGTGATCCGTTCCAGCTCGCGTTCGTCGTACTCCTTGGGGTTGATGCACAACGCGCCCTTGGAACCCCCAAACGGCACATCCACCAACGCGCACTTGTACGACATGAGAGCCGCGAGCGCCTCCACCTCGGCCTGGTTGGCGTGAGGCGCATAGCGAATGCCGCCTTTGGCAGGCAGGCGATGCTCGCTGTGGACGGCGCGCCACCCCGTGAAAACGCGAAACCCGTTACGGAATCCAATGGGAAAGCGTACTTGGTAGACGTTGTTGCAGGTCTTGATCTGTTCGCCAAGACCCGGAGGCAGATCCATGGTCGCGACCGCGCGGTCATACATAAGGTTGACGTTCTCAAGAAAGGACCGCTCGTTGCCGGCAGCCATCGACCCTCCAGCTTTGATGATTGCGATTGTGCCCGCGCGTCACCGCGAGAGGGAACTATCCCTTCCCACCTGCGATCAGCCTCCGCAGCTCCACCGGCAGGTCCAGCGCCGCCCGGGCGTCTCCTTGTTTTATCCTCGCCACCGTGTCCGCCATGGTCAACACGAGCGTCGCCTCCGCGTCGTCATCGAATATCCCGCGAAGCGTGTGGAGGCGCCGTTCGGTGCGGCGGATATCCATCTCGCTCACGCCTAGCTGCCGTTGCGTCCAAAGTATCAACCCATGCAACAAGGAAGTGCGGTCCCGGCCGAAAATCGCACCGGCCACCTGGACAGTGGCTTCCGTTCCCGTCATCCGCTCGAACAGTCCCGCCGCCAGTATCGCGCGCTCGGCCTGTGCCGGCTCGGTAGCGGTCACTGCCGCTTCCACGGCGCGGAAAAGTTCGCCTTCGACGCCGGCCTGACTCAGGAACAGCGCCCGCATCACCAGTGCGCGCGCGTGTCCGGGGCGAATGACCAGGGCGTCATCGCAAGCGGCCACGGCTTCCTCGAGTTGCCCAAGCCGCTCCAGCAGCGCTGCCTTCGCGACTCGCGCGGTCGCAGCAACGAATCGCAGGTTTCCGTGGACTGCGCGCC
>JAHDWY010000137.1:0-4622 GCA_023384315.1 Candidatus Hydrogenedentota bacterium
TCAAACGCCGAAAGCACGCGGTCCTCGACCGCTGCCTTTTCATCTTCCGAGCAGCGCTCGGGAAACGGGAAATCCGCCAGATTGCGGACCAGCGAGGCGCGGGTGTGGATGACGCAGTCTTCTTCCGGTCCACTCTGGCCTATCCAGCCTGCCGGCCTGTTCAAAAACGTCTTAAGCATGACTCGTCTGCGATCCTCGATTAACGGCGTCGTCGGCACGGAGCGACTCTTCCAGGGAACGAATCTCGTCGCGCAGGCTTGCGGCTTGTTCGTAATCCTCGGTCTTGAGTGCGCTGCGCAATAAAGCCCGTTTGGTTTGGAGATTGGCGCGTTTCTGCTCTCGGACGTCGTCCCGGTGTGGCACTTTTCCCCGGTGCCGAAGCGCGACGTGCATGCCCCGTAGCAAGGGCTCAAGTTGATCCTCGAAAGAGATGTAGCAGGCGCTGCAGCCCACGCGTCCGGATTCGACCACATCCTGCCACTCAATCCCGCAAGCCCGGCAGGTTCGCTGGGCCACTGGTGACGGGGCTGCTCCGGCGGGGATGTGGCGCATGGTTGGCGTCGGAGCGGCTCCGGAAAGCTCGAATCCTGACGCCCCCTCCGCTTGCTGTTTGGCCATGCAATCGGCGCAAAGGTGTTGTTCGGATACCTTTCCGTCGACGACTTCAGCGTAACGCATGGTCGCGAGGCTTTTGTGACAGCGTTGGCAGAGCATTTTGACCTCTTACTAAGTATATCATCCCGTGCGACTTCGTTCCATTTCACAGGGCCGAAACGGGTTTTTAGAGTTTCACTGAGCCGCTTCCATTGTCGCAAGGGCTACCATTTGACATCAAGCCGGCATGATGCGGTCCGTTGATTTCCTCTATACGTACCACTAGCATGACTCCAGATAACAACATGTGACGCGGTTACTTGATTCCGCATTCACTTCGGGGGGGCCGCACGTGCGCGTTTCTGTGAGTTTCCTTTCAATTCTCCTTCTCGCGACCGCCGAGACCGCCCTCGCCGACGAGGCTCCTGCGCGGGTCTGGGAATTCACGACCAAAGGCAAGATCTA
Organism: Candidatus Hydrogenedentota bacterium; assembly: GCA_023384315.1. Classification (GTDB taxonomy): domain Bacteria; phylum Hydrogenedentota; class Hydrogenedentia; order Hydrogenedentales; family SLHB01; genus JAHDWY01. The sequence continues at coordinate 1,060 of JAHDWY010000137.1, forward strand.
CGCGGCGCCGGTGTTGGTCGACCTTGACGGGGACGGCCCGCTCGAGGTCATTATCGCCGCGTCGCAGGAACGCCGCCTCTATTGTCTGGACCTCGGCGGCCGCGTTCGTTGGGCTGTAGACGTGCACGGGAAGACGCCAGGTGGGCTGCAGTCCACTCCTTCCGCAGCCGACTTCGACGGAGACGGCAAACACGAAGTATTCGCCGTTTCCCGGGACGGTATCATTCTCTGCATCTCATCCGAAGGGCGAATCATCTGGATGCAGGATCTGAGTGACGGCATGGACTATACGAGCCCTGTCGTCGCGGACATCAACGGTGACGGTCGCATCGAGATCGTCTTCGGTTCCGAAAGCGGTACGTTGTACTGCCTGGACGATGCGGGAGCGATCTTGTGGCGGTACCAAAGCGAGGGCGCCATCCGTGGGATTCCGGCGGTGGCGTATCATCCTGCGTCCGGCACGATGCGTGTGTTCGCGACCTTCGGCGGCGGCCGCGAAGCGTGCCTCACCAGCGACGGTGATGTGGCCTGGTATTTCGATGCGCCGAATCCAAAGAAGGAGCGCTGGGGCAATCCCGCTGTCGGCGACGTGAACGGCGATGGAGTTCTCGACGTCGTGACGATCACTGACGACTTTCAGGTTATCGCGCGCGATGCGTTCTCGGGCACTGAGACGTGGCGCTGGAAGGGCGAACATCGCATCGACCAAACCACGAGCGTCGCCCTCGTCGATTTCGACGGCACCGGGAGACTCGATGTCGTGTGCGCCGACGGTAGCGGCCAAGGCGGGCCCGGCTTCGTCTATCGCCTGCGCGACGGGCAAACGATCTGGACGGCCGACGTGGGCGGCAGTGTCGTACAGGGGCCGAGCGTGGGCGATGTGGATGGCGATGGCGAACTGGAAATCCTCGTCTGCTCGCGGTCGCAGCGACTTCTCTGCCTTTCGGCAAACGGACAAATCGAATGGACCGTGCCTTTCTCTACGGAAATCATCACGACGCCGGCGATTGGCGATTTGGATGGCGATGGGACCGTGGAGATCGTGGTGTCCAGCAAGGACCGGTCGGTCTATTGTTTCACCTTGGGCGGAGCGGCAGACGACGCACTGATGCCGTGGCCCATGATGAATCACGATCCGCAACTGTCCGGCAACGCGGCTGGGGCGCCATTCCGCGGCACTGCTGCTTCATCACCCGCAGCTCTACCGGAAATGTTGACTGTGGAGGACGCCGGCCCGCTGCATCTCGGTGTTAACGTCACCGGGTTCTCATTCGCGAACGCGAGTGCGCAGCCAAGGCGTCTGTTGGCCGTGGTCGAAGTGGAACGGCCCGATGGCTCGCTGCTCACGCACACGGTCACCGGCCGAAGGGAGCCTTACGAATCCACCGCCGGCCGTTTCGAATGGCCCGCCGATCGCGGCGGGGTCTACCACCTGCGCTCCCGGCTCACGGATCTGGGAACAGGAACCGTGCTCGCGGAGACCCGGCAGGACGCAATGTTGACGCCACTCGAAGCGGAACAGGCTCAGTCGAAGCGTCTGGACGAAGAAACCTGGAGCCTCTTGCAGCGGCTCGCCGATAGTCCCCTGCGTTCGCGCGCGCAGACCGCTTTGGAGACTGCTCTTCGGTCGGCGGCGGAATCCATCGCCGACGCATCAGATGTCGTAGACGGAGAGCCCGGCTCCAAACTGGATGCGGCGCTGTCAGCGGTAAGGGACTCCCTGCAAAACTTGGAGCACGACGTTGCGCGGCTCCGCGCCGCGACGAGTTCCGCGAATGCCGCTGAATTCGCCGCGGTCCCACAGACTTCGCTGCGGAAGGTCTTTCGCGACGAACCGTTGTTGACTGATTCCCCGGCGCCGGAAGCCGTCGTTTCGCTCGCGCGGAACGAATATGAGGGCATCCAACTCGCTATCGTCCCGCTGTGGATGGACCTCGGCAACGTTCGCGTAAGCGTGAGCGATTTGGCGAATACCGATTCGAACGCCACGATTCCGGCAACGAATATTGCCGTGAACCGTGTCGGCTACGTGACGATCGCTCCCAGCGAGTATACGTGGTACGTGGAGAAACAGGGCGACTACCCGGACGTTCTTTTCTCAGACGAACCCGCGGATATCCCCGCAAGCCAAGATGCGCAGCCCTACTTAATCACCGTGCGTACGGCCGCAGACACGGCGCCCGGGGAGTACGCAGGCACGATTCGTATAACCGCGGATGGCGCTGCGCCATTGGACGTTCCCCTGCGGGTTCGCGTGTGGGATTTTGCACTCGGCGATGAGACCCACCTGAAGACGTCGCTGTGGATGGATGAAGGCCAGATTGCGTCGTTCTACAAACTCCCGGACGGCCTCCCCTTCGACCTGCGCAAGCGCTGGTACGACTATCACCTGGAGCGTCGGATCAGCCCCATCAAAGATTTCCCGCTCGGCGGCGGCGACCGCATCGAAGATTTTGAATACATGATCGGCCGCGGCATGAACGCCTTCTTCCTTCCGCTGCCGGGCCACCTGTCGGAAGAGAAGCGACCTCGATTTGCCGAGCGGCTGCTGGAGACCGAAGCCATCCTGGAGTCGAAGGGGTGGAAAGACCTCGCCTACCTGTACACCCGCGACGAATTGTCGGTCATGGGCCGCCCGGAGATTCCGGACGCGGTCGAGTTCAGCCAATGGGTTCACACGATCGTCCCCGAGATTCCGCGCCTTCAGACCAGCCCGCCGGAACATGCCTTGCTCGGCGTCGCGGATGTGTGGTGCCCGCTCATCGACCATTTCGACCCCGCCATGCTGAAGGACCGCATGGCGCAAGGCGACCGGCTCTGGTTCTACACGGTTTGGGGCCGGCCCGGCATCATGATTGAATTTCCGGCGACGGACTACCGCATCATGTTTTGGCAATGCTGGAAGTACGGCGCGGAAGGGTTCCTGTACTGGGGCACGACCCACTGGGCGCTCAACATGGCCACTGACCAACGCTGGCCGGAAATCCCCTGGAAGCCCTGGAACTCGCAGCCCGGCCACAACGGTTGCGGTTACCTCCTGTACCCCGGACCCAACGGCGAACCGCTGGGCTCGCTCCGCTTCGAGATCGTCCGCGACGGGATCGAGGACTACGAGTACTTTTGGATGTTGCGCGACGTGGTCGAAAGGGCCGGGGACGCGTTGGATGAGGACCTGCGCTCGCGGGTTGAGAAAATCCTTGCCGTCAACCCCGCAGTCGTTGTGGACAGCAAGACCTTCACGGACGATCCGGTGGCGCTTCTTGGCGCAAGGGCGGAACTGGCCGAAGTCATCGAAGCGGTTTCGAAAACAATAAAACCGTGATTTTTTGGTTTTGTCCTGACCAAAATTACGACTCATCAGCTTATTTGGATGGAATAAGGTCAGTATACTTGCCTTATTGGGTCGGTGTTAGGCAGATACACTTACCTTAAACGAGGGTACATGCGAAAAATGCGGTGTCATTTAGTAGTCGGCAGTTTTGCTCTGGCGTCCATTTTGGCTCCTTTTGCGGCGTTCACAAATGAGCTGTCCTCACTCGATCCAGCACATGTTCTTGACCAGC
>JAHDWY010000137.1:4632-8989 GCA_023384315.1 Candidatus Hydrogenedentota bacterium
AGTGAAGCCATGCGCCCCGTGGCGACGGCCCTGGCCGACGGGGGCGACGAAGCCGCGCTGTCGGCCCTTCTCGATTACTACCGGGAGAAATATCCGTTGCCCGAGGACAAGTCCGGGCTTAAGGAAAGCACGAAACAGGAAGCCGAAGACGTCGTCAATCACATTTTCCAGTGGGGCCCCTACGAGAAGGCGGACTATGGGGAGGAGATCGACTGGGCTTGGGATCCGCGCGGGGATATCGAGTGGGTCGCAGCGGTGTACCGGTTTCACTGGGCGGACGCCCTGGTTTCCGCTTACCTCGCGACGCGCGATGAGAAATACGCGCTAGCGTTCGTAGAACTGACGGCCGATTGGATTGCCAAGCATCCGCTCGAGGAACGCAACGTCACGCACCCCGTCTACACGAATTGGAAGGGCTATCCCTGGCTCGACATTCAGACGGGCATTAGGGCGTCGCGGCTTTGTATGGCTTTTCCCGTCATGGTTCATGCCGAGGCCTTCACACCGGAGTTCCTCGATGTATTTCTCGCCAGCATGTATGACCATCAGAAGAAGACCGAATTGGAACCCATGGGGAAGGTTCATAACAAGGCGATCTTCGAACAGCGCGGTTTCGTGAATATCGCGTCCACCTTCCCGGAGTTCAAGGAATCGCGCGGATGGATGGAGCTTGCGCTCGGACGGGCGCGCGAGAATCTACTGGCCCAAACCACGGCGGACGGCGTCCAGCGTGAATGGTCCGGGGGCTACCATCGCGGCGTCATGCGCGACGCGGTGGAGATCATGGAAAAGATCGAGCCTTTCGGCATCCCGATTCCGGAGGACTATCGCGAGCGGGTGCGGCTCATGCACGAATACCTCTTCGCCATGGCCACGCCGGTTCTCGGCTTCGCCATGTTTGGCGACACCAGCCGCACGTATCCCACCCCGAACCGGCGCGGATCGATGGATTTATATTCGACACTCATCAATGCGTCGGAGACGCTGGACGATCCCAAGTACGCGGCGCGGGCAACGCTGGATCGGGACACGCTGCCGGAACAGACGAGTTATGCATTCCCGGAAGCGGGCATGTATTTCCTGCGCAACCAATGGGGGCCGGAGCAGACCTACTTCGCGTTGCACTGTTCGCCGCCCGCGATCAGCGGTCACGATCAACCGGACAATGGGACCTTTGAGTTCTACGCCAACGGTCGCTGGTTCATCACCGACAGCGGCTATTACACCTACGGCCACGACCCGGAAGCGCGCGCCTGGCATCGGCAGACCCACGTCCACAACACGCTGACGGTCGATGGAATGGACACGGCCGTCGAAGGCCGCCTCGTCGCATGGGCCGACGAACCCGAATTCGATGCCGTATGCGTGGAGAACGGTTCCTACGAAGGCGTAACCCACCGGCGGACCGTGTGGTTCGTTGATCACCGTTTCCTCGTCTTGTACGACGAAGCATTGGGCGACGTAGACGGAACAGTCGAGGTGCACTATCAATTGGCGCCCGGAGATGTGGAAGTCGACAGGGCACGAAAACGTGTGCGCACCCAATTCGACGATGCGAACCTCCTCATCTGGATGGACGAAAACGCTCCCGTTACCCTCGATTCCAGCGACGGCTGGATGGGATGGTCCTACGGCAAGCGCGAACCGCGCAGTTCCGTGCGATACGCCTTCAATGGCGAAGGTCCCGCTCGATTCGTGACGATGCTCGTTCCCTTCGTCGGAGACGACGTTCCCGAGGGATTAAGTGTGCGCGAGCTGGATATCGCGGGAGCAGATTCCGCCTTTGAAGTGAGCCTGCCGGACGCAACATGGCAGGTCGGTCGAAGCGGAGCCTCACTTTGGTGCAGGCTGGGTCACGGTTAAAAGGAGAACAGGCGTCCCGCCTGTTCATGGTTCACGGGCGAGACGCCCGTGCTCCTTGGTGGAACTTACGGAGAAAAGTATGCGCATACTGCCCCTACTCATCCTCGCGACGCTTGCCGCGTCGGCTCAAGACCCTAACGTAGTCGATTCCACCAAGCAGCTCTTTCTCGACGACCACCTCATAGCGCGCATGGACAACGTCACGCGTACGATTCATCCAGTTACGAAGAGCACACACAATCCGGTCCTATGGCCCACGGAAGAGTGGGAAGGCAAGGTGGCCATCGTGTACGGCTCGGTATTGCGCGACGGCGACCGCTATCGCATGTGGTATCACGGCGGTTCCGGGGTGAGTTACGCCGAGAGCGACGACGGTATCGCCTGGACCAAGCCGGCCCTGGGCTTGCACGCGATCGACGGGAACGATACGAACGTCGTCATCGACCGTAACGCCGCGGAAGGCGCGCCAAATTACCTTCCCTACTTCTACGAACTCTTCGGCGTACACATGGACGAGAATGCGGACGATCCCAACGCCCGCTACGTCATGGGGTATCTCAGCATCCAACGCGACTATTCAGGTCCCAGCGAAGACCCTTTCCACGGCGGGCAACGGCGCGGGCTCGGCGTCGCGACGAGTCCGGACGGTATCCACTGGACCCTGGCCAATAGCTGGGCGACCGATGCCATCTGCGACGGCGGCACCTACTGGATGGTCGACCCCGCGACCAACAACTACGTGCTGTTCGGGCGCACCAAATTCACGCCGCCGGATCTGCTGGCCGCATGGGGAAGCGATCCCTGGGTGGAGCAATACTATTGGGGCCGGGCCGTCGCGCGGGTGGAGTCGCCCGATTTTCTGGACTGGAGTTTTACCGCGCCGGCAACGGCGCCCGTCGTCATGACGGCCGATGCGAACGATCCGCCCGGCACGGAAATCTATTCAATGAACGTGTTCCCCTACGAAGGCGTGTACATCGGCCTCGTCCAGATGTTCTACAACCGGGAAGACGCCTGCTACCTCGACATCCAGCTTGCCGTGAGCCGGGACGGCGTATCGTTCACCCGTGTCGGCGACCGGACGCCCTTCATTCCGGTGGGTCCCGTGGGCGAATGGGATCGCTTCAACACGTCGGTGGCAAACAACCCGCCCATCCGCGTCGGGGACGATCTCCGCTTCTACTTTGGCGGGCGCACCTACCGGCACAGCCCCTACCAAGGCGACGATAAGGGCGAACCCGGAGGCGGTATCGGTTTTGGAACGATCGCGTTGGACCGGTTTGTGTCCTTGGACGCCCCATCGTCCGGTGGCGTCGTGGAGACCAACGCGGTGAACCTGGCAAGCAACGATCTGCGTCTGAACGTCGAAAGCCGTTTCGGCGAGGTCCTCGTCGAACTGGTCGACCTGGGCACCGGCGAGACGCTCGCGCGCTCGCTGCCGGTCACCGAAGATTCGCTGGACGCGGCCGTTCATTGGGAAGATCGCTCGACGACGCCGGACCGTCCCGTAAGGATCCGGTTCACCCTCAAGAACGCGCGGCTGTATGCGTTCTGGGCGGGGAACGGCACTCGATAGCCAACAACTAAACGCTGGTGGCCGGGACCGACGAATCGAGACGTTAATCTGGGGAAGGTTCGCCCGCTCGATTGCGCGACGCGGGAATGCGCATTGCAGAGGCTTTCTCTTGAATGAAGCGGATCTTCTCCTCAGATGTCATAGCCGACATCTCCCGGCTCAGCTCCTCACGCAGCTTGCGCATCAGCTTTACCGAATCGAATGTCTTAGTCTTCATCTTTCCAGATCTCCAACGGCGCCCGAATCTCCAATTGATTGTACCCCAATTCCGAATTGACCGCATTGAAGGCCCGAATGCGATCCAAGTTGACGATATGCTTGAAGTTCCAACTGACCAGCACATCCACACGGGCAACCGTTGCTATTGCAATATGTTGTGCATCTAACTCCATGCGCCGAGGAACGGCTTTTCGGAGTATGTACGCTTCCGCCAGTTTTTCGGCCTCCTTGCTCTGACGCACGTATTCCACAGAAGAATCCGGCAAGCCCTCGACAATCGCCTGCACTGAAGGGGGGGCTCCAGCCAGTTCCGCTAACGTAATATCGGATAAGACGGCAACTGCATCGCCACGCCGAAAACGGTCAGAAAGTTGAACAGAACCGTCGCGGAATTCATCGTCAAGACATCCCCCGACGACTGATGTGTCCACATAGATTCGCATGTGCTTATTCACTTCAGATACTCAGCAATCGTAGACATTCGCAACAACTCAGCCGATTGGCATGGGGATGACGGATTTCGCCTGAAGAACACGCTGCGCCAATCGGCTAAACTCTTTCCACTTTCCGCTATTGCTTCTCTGCCGCCTTTTCCGTCTGAAAAGTCTCGTAGCACTCGTTCTTGTCACTCTTCGTCGACGCATGGGAGTGGCAAGTCTGAAAGCGCGTTAGCGCGTTTCCTTGCCAGAAAGCGATCAC
>JAHDWY010000138.1 GCA_023384315.1 Candidatus Hydrogenedentota bacterium
GCCCTGCGTCAGGCTCTTGGGGATTTCGAACTCCGTTTCGCGCCAGGTATCGCGGGCGTGCCCGGCGGGGAGATACCAGGAACCCGCTTCCTTTCCGTCGACCGTAACGCGAACGCGCTGTGCCGGGGTCAGGACCGGTTCTGTGCGCCCGCCGCCCAGCGAACCCGTCGCGCCGAAGCCGTAGTACGAACGGCGGCGCAGTTTCACGCCCGTATTGTCCGGTGCAATCTTTACCGTGAAGCTACACGTGCCTTCCCAGACCCGGCCCGTATCCTTGAACGCATGATCGCGATCGCGCGGCGCGTCGTCCTGCAAGGTGAGTTGGTAGCTGCCTTCGTACGGCAAGGTGTGCGATACCGCTTCAATCTCCTTCTCGCACGTGTAATCATGCGCCTGTTCCGACGCCGCGTCGCCGACATCGATCTCGTCGGTCAACACCAACGCCGGTTCATCGCGCTGATAGAAAAACGCCGTGCCGGAGTAGTGCGCCGGGATCCGTCCGATGGGGCCGTGCTCCAGGTCGAAGCGGAAGGACCGGTAGTACGGCGCCACTTCGCCGACGTGGAACCGGTACATGACGCTGTAGTCCTCGCGGGCCCGCAGATGAAGCGGGTAGCCGTGCGTGGGGTACACGAACACCTCGTCCATGGGCTTCATGTCGTACCAGCCCCAATTGAAATACTCCTCGGTTCCGGTGCAGGCGATGTAGGGGGAGCGGTTGCCGTCCGTGTAGAAACGCGCATCGCCTTCGAGGTACCCGCGATGGACCAGCTTGTTGTCCGGCCGGCTGAAGTGAATGCTGCTGAACGTCATGACGCAGCCGACGTAATGACCGCGCCCGCGCGTGTCCAGCACGCAGTAGTCCTGGCCTTCCCGCAACGGCGTTTCGCTGCGCCATTGGGCATTGAAGTAGCAGGCGGACGCCGGATACGCGTCCTTTGAAACGGTGACTTCGTAGTCGACGTCAATAGGCGTCGCGCCATTCACGCTGAGCAGTTCGATGCGGGCGGACTTCCAGTACGGCATGGGAAAGCGGCAATAGAGCCAGCCGTCTTCAGTTTGGCCTACGTACAGGCTCTCTGGCCGCAGGGTACCCGCGATGTACTGTTCCGTCTCGAGGGGTCGCAGATCGGGCGACTCGATGGTCTTGACCGCGCGAGGACATCCCAGCGCGAAAAACGTGCTCACCGGGGAATCGACGTGCGGCGCTTCGCGTCCGTCCCAGTACGCGCGCAACAAGAGATCGGCGGCGGGCTGAATGCCGCCGTCCTTGAAGCGAAGGCGCAACCCGGTAATCGCCCCTGCGCCAGATTCATCCACCAGCGCAGCCTGCCCCAACGGATCGATTTGCAGTGAGCCCTTTCGAGCCTCGCCTTGAGCTTCGCTCACCTGTGTGGGGTCTGACCACCATACCTTCGCTTCATCAAGCGTTCGTTCCGGATCGAACGATGAGAGCTCCGTGCCCGCCGCGTACTTGTGCGCGAAGATGTTCAAGAACTGCGGCTTTTCCATGTCCGTCGTTGTCAGCTTGCAGCCCTTGGCGAACGGGATCGGCACGTAGGACCAAGACGAACCGTGCGCCGTATCCTCGTCGCCGACGAAGGGCGGAACGAAGGGAGGCGTCTTGCCCGCGTACATCTCCTTCAGGGGGATGGTATAGGTAGGCTCCTCAGCGCCGTCGAGATATACCCGCAGATCGCCTTTGTGCCGGATCGTCCGGACCACGTAGACGCAGCCGGGGCCTTCCTCCTCAAACAGCACCCACTCGTCGCCATCCTTGTAGAGATAGGAATAGGCCGCGTTGAAGCCATCGTCGTTGTCGCCGGTCACGTCGTGGCTGTCGGTCCCCGCGAGCCAAACGCCCTCCCGCGCAAGCGGGAGCGTTTCGGGAGATTCCAGTGGCGCGTAGCTGTCCACTTCCCCGGCGGCCCTTGCGCAAAACAGCGCAAAGACACACAAAAAGAATTGCAGTTTGATGGTGCTCGTTCTCGGATGTTGTGCGCTCACGGAGTCCTCCTTTCGGTACAGGTGTAGTCATCCTACATCCCAACGTGTGGAAGAAGAAAGCGGTGTCTATCCTCGGGGGGCTTGGCACAGTGGTTTTGGGGCCGGAGTAAATCTGAGGCGGACGTGGAAAGCGAGCGCTGGAGAATGGGACCGGTCGGGAATCAATCCCGACCTACTGGGGAGATTTGCCGAATTTGTAGGTGTACTGAACAGTATACGCGTCTTCGTCGTACTCGACTTTTGTGCCGCGCCCGAGAATGGAAAAGAGATCGCCCCTGCCGTTGTCGGACTTCTCGATGGCAAAGGTATGGGTCCACGCAAAATGGACTTCGTGGCGATCATTGATGCGGTGCGAGAATCCGAGGGTGAAGTGATCTTCCGCGATCGCGGGGGACAGCGCGTTCGCGAATACGAATTCCTCCGTGACGGGCGCGTTGCCCGTTGAGATACCCGCGCGGAAGGTCCACCGGTCGTTGTGCTGGTAGATGGCGCCGAATTTGTAGATGTCCTGGTCGATCCAGCCCAAGCCGCCTTCAATGGTCTTTTTCGAGAACTGGTTGATCTCCGACCAGCCCTGCCACTTGTAATCGGCGACCAGTTCCAGCTTCGGCGTCACCTTCCAACCGACGCCAACTTGCCACTTCTCCGGCAAGTCCAGATTCCATTTAATGGCGTCTTCATACTTCTCGTACTGCTGCACGGCTTGGCGCGAGGTCCACGATGCGCCGAACCGGAATCGCTCCCACTCCTTGTACAGGCCGAGCTGCAAACCCACTCCGAGGGCATAGTCCTTCTCGTAGTTGCCTTCCGTCGGCCGCAGTTGAAGGGTGAGGGAATCAGTCCGGAATTCGGTGAAAACGCCGAGGATGGAAGCGCCGACCGTCCAGCCGTTGTCGAACTGGTATGCGTATGCGATGGGGAACTTGGCTACCTGCAGCGAGGAGCGCCGATCGTTGTTGCGCGACAACCCGAGCGTCGTGCGGGGTCGATCGTAGTCCGCATTGTTGCCCTGCACGCCAAACAGTCCGAAGCCGAGCGTGCCATGTTCGAGCGGCCAGATCATGCCGAAAGAAGGAACGAGTATACCGCCACGATCGGTGAGGTGGAATGCCCGGGGGTTGACCACCAGCCCAAGACCGTCCGGTTCCGAGCCACGGAAGAGATCGATGTATTCCAACGAGATGTCGAGGCGTTTGTCCAGCGCGATGATGGATGCGGGATTCATCAAGGCCCAGGTGGCGTCTTGCGGCGCCGCCACGCCGGCCCCCGCAGTCCCCTTTTGGATGGCGCCGATACCGATGAGTTCGTTGCCGTCAGTAGCCTCGGCCGCGATCGTACTGAAAACGGCTACGGCGCCCCACCAGAGGGGCCGAAATCGCGTTCTACTCCCCATAAAACCGATTGCACCTCCACCACCACTTCACGGCAATCGGGAGTTGTTGGCGGAGGGGCACGGAAGGCTGGAGGCTACGCGATCCATCAACGTGCGCCATCCCCTATGAAATGTGCGAATGAATGGCCGTGCCCCTCGTGAACCAGTGACTGCCGCCCCATCCATTCGGGGGCCGGGCCAATCCATGTCACCGGAACGGCGCGTCTCTGAATCGCCGGTATTACCGGTTACTCCACAATCGTGAACGGAGCTTCCACTGCAAGGGGTTTCGGATCCTGGCCCTCACCGGCGAGAATAACCGGTTCTCCGTTAACATCGTAGGCGCTAATCATCGCCACATAGTCCCCGGGCGGAAGCGACGCGGGCAACTCGTAACTCCGCGACCAGATTCCGTCCATCGCTTTTAAATCGCCATTCGCACCGTTGTCGAAGAGGTCAAAGGTAATGTCGCCAATGGTCAACCCGACCGTGTCCACGACATGGTTCGGATCGCCGACGGTCGCGCTGAACAACACGCTCTCCCCCGTTCTCGCGGGGTTCGGCGCAACGCTGGTTTCGTGGATGCCCAGTCCCGCAGGCTTAGGCTCGGGTTCGGGCTGGGGTTCTGCCGCTGGAGCAGGCGCGCCTTCCGGCAGGGGCATGTCATCCCCAGTCATCACGCTGTGAACGTTCAACTTCAAGGGATCCTCCGTCCCATCAGAAACCCCGACTCCCATGTTCTGAAGCTGTCGCAGAATCGGCAGGAGTTCCTCGATGCTTCCCGAGATGGTGATGGAGATGCTGACCTCGGCCAAGGCCAACGGCGCGACCATGGCCACCAACGCGATGATGAGGATCGTTCTGCGGGTCAAACCGTTCATTTTCGCTTTCTCCCCGATGTATTGATCTACGAACTTTCCCGGTGCTGTGGCATCAGCTTAACGCGTTGGCCCGCTTCGCACAACTTTATTACCACTCCCTTCACCTATCGCCCAATTCGTAGTGGTCGCGGTTTTGTCCATCGAGGGGTTGCGGAATACCGCGTTCCGGAGCATAATGTCATAGAGACGTGGGGAGAGCGTCGGATCGTTGCGGCGCGTGTCTCACCGGCACACAGGGGGACCCGGATGAAAGCCTTCGGCTATCTCTTTTCCGGCATGTTGATGCTGCTGGGCATCGTGTTTTGCGTCGCCGCGGGCGCCACCGGAATCTGGCAACGATGGTTCCTCGGCGGCATTCTGCTCGGCTCCGGTATTGCGCTCGTCTACTTCCTCCGCATGAAGACACCCGAAACACGCGTCTCCGTCACGCACCAGGTCGACCTCACGGGCGACATCAGCCTTGAGAGACTCTCCTGTGCCAACTGCGGCGCCACGTTGGAAAAGGACAGTGTCTCCGTAAAAGCGGGCGCGGTCTTTGTGAGTTGCCCGTACTGCGAGACCGAGTACCAAATGGAGGAAGCGCCGAAATGGTAAGCACGCTCAAGGAGAAGATGCGGGCGCTTTTCGCGGAACCGGTGCCGGTGCAACCCGGCTTGTACCCCTATCAGCGCGAACTCGCGGATCGGTACATGCGCCTCCATCTCCGGATTGATCCCGACCGTACGGGCATGCTCTCGGTGAACGCGTCGGGCGTGCTTCATCTGAACGAAACGGCTGCCGCCATGATGAAGCAGGTCCTCGACGGTCGGACCCGCAGCGATGCGGTCGAGTGGGCACAGCAGGTGTACCGCGCGAAGAAGGCGGACCTGGAGCGGGATTACGACCGCATCCTCGAAATCGTCCGGCAACTGGAAACGACGGAAGATGCGTGCCCGGTCTATGCCGTGAACGTGCCGTCCATTCCGCCTTTCGGTCGCAAGCCTTCCGCGCCGTATCGCGCGGACCTGGCATTGACGTATGCCTGCAACGACAACTGCAAACACTGTTACGTGGCGCGCAAGCCGGAGGACGTCGAGCCCTTGTCGCTGGAGCAGTGGATGCGTGTGCTCGATACACTTCGGGATGTCGGCGTTCCCCACGTCTGTTTCACCGGGGGAGAGGCGACGGTCAGCCCTCATCTGACAGCGCTTGTCGAGAAAGCCGAAGACCTCGGCATCATCACCGGACTGCTGACCAACGGACGCAAGCTCTCCGACCGCCCATTCATCAAAGGCCTTTGCGACGCGGGACTCGACCACGTGCAGATTACCATCGAGAGCCATGAGGAAACGGTTCACGACAAGATGGTGGGGTTCGATGGCGCCTTCAAGGAAACCGTCGAAGGCATACGAAATGCCGTCGCGGAGGACCTCTATCTCGTCACCAACACAACCCTCTGCGGGCTCAACGCGGAGCATATCGAGGCGACCGTCGAGTTCCTGCACGAACTCGGCGTCCGCCAGTTCGCCATGAACTCCTTCATCAACACGGGGCGCGCGCCCGATTCAAAGCTGGGGATTGACGAAGAAGACCTCGAACCCATCCTCGGACTCGTCACGGAGAAAGCCGAAGAGTTGGGCATGCGCTTCATCTGGTACAGCCCCACCCAATATTGCGTGTTGAATCCCGCGGAATTGGGGCTCGGCCTGAAACGGTGCACGGCCGCTGAGTACAACATTTGCATCGAACCCGACGGTGCTGTGCTTCCCTGCCAGAGCTACTACAAACCGGTGGGAAACATCTTGAAAAACGACTGGAAGAGCATCTGGGACAGCCCGCTGTTCCTGGCCATTCGCAACCGGACCGAGTTGCCGGAAGATTGCCACGAATGTCCCGATCTGGACGTGTGTGGCGGGGGATGTCCATTGAGCGACGGCAACCAGTTCCTGTGTTCGGACAGCCCGTCGGAGGGGTAGCGCCATGAAACGTCTTGCCCTCGCGCTCGCAGTGCTGGTGATTTTCGCCGGCATCGCGGACGCCCAGAACTACCGCTTCACCGTGCCGGAAGCGATCGTCACCGTGACCATCGAAGCGGATGGATCCGCGACGATCCACTACCGGCTGACCTTCACGTGCATGGCGGGCGCTCACCCCATCGACATTGTCGATATCGGCCTTCCCAATCTCTCCAGCCACACGCCCGGAACCGCCACGATCAACGGCAAGCCAATACCGCAAAACAACGTGCGCGTCTCCACCTATCTCGAACCCCGCGGGTCCGGATATGAAATCCACCTTGGCCAGGGCACCATCCAACCCGGTCAGACGGGCGTATTCGAATTCACTGCGCGAGACCGGGATATGGTCTGGCAGGACACCACCGATCCTGAACAAGCATCCTTCCGGTTCACACCCACCTGGTTCGGCGCGGAGTTCCTCCAAGGCAGCACGAGCTTGACCCTCCGTTACATCTTGCCCATTCCCGAGCAGGAATACCCCGCGGTGAAAGACCGGATCCGCTGGCAGAAGAAGGGGCAGGACTTCGACGTGAAGGGCGTCATGGAAGGCGAGGAGTTCGTCTCGGTAGCCTGGGTTGAAACGGTGCGGCTCACCATGCCTCACGAGTACGGCGTATCCTTTCCAAAACGGTTCGTCAGCAAGGTGCGAAAGGACTCGGTGTTCGCCCTTTTCCTGCGCTGGTTTGAAGGCAGCAGCGACGCTCAGTTCGTCAGCGGAATCGTCGTGCTCTTCATCTTCACCATGTGCTTCATGATTCTCACGCGGGGCACGGGGTTGACGCTATACGTCATCGCCTTCGCCGGGTTTGTCTTCGGGATGGTTCAGAGCCCTGTTTTCCACCTCTGGCTCTACCCGGGGATGATTGCGTTCGCGCTCCTCGTGTATTGGCTGCGCCAACGGCGTAAACGGAGCTATTTCCCCGCCGAGCTGTGCCGCGAGGGAGGCGGCCTTAAGCGCGGCCTGACGGCGGTCGAGGCGGCCGTCCTGCTCGAAGTACCGCTGAACAAAATTCTCACCATGATCATCTTCGGACTCGCCAAAAAGCAGCTCATCGATGTCCGCGAAGAGGACCCCTTGCGTATCGCCGTCGTAGGATCGCGCCAGACGGACCGCAAGTGGAGACGTCCCGATGGTCTTGACGTAAAGATCTGGCCCTATGAGTTCCCATTCCTGAAAGCGTTTCAAGCGCAATCGGACAAGGCTGTCGAGGACATGAAACTCGATGACGCGTTCGACGCCCTGATCAAACGCGTCGTAAAGACCATGAAAGACTTCGACGTCAAGGGCACGCGCGAATACTATCGCAGCATCGTCACGCGCGCGTGGACCATGGTGGAGAAGGAGGCGGGGTATGAAGCCCGCTACGATCGCCTCGACAATCACCTCGATTGGCTCATGATGGACGACTCCTGGGACCGAAAACTCCGCGATACGACCGTCGACGCGCCTTACTACCCGCGCTGGTGGGTCGGCCATGGACACAGCCACGGCCCCAGGCCCTCCTTTGGAGGAGGTGGAAGCGCGTTGCCAACGCCAAGCCGGACCTCGCCCTCGACCTCTTTCGGCGACGTGGCCAGTTCCCTCGTCGGCCGGTTTGAAGGCATGTCCAGCAACCTCGCGGACCGCCTGGACGTGCTATCCTCCACTACCAAAAGCGGAATCGATCTGTCCGGCGTCGACCGCTTCACCGGCGAAGTGCTCAAAGCGCTCGCAGAAAGCGGAAGCGGCGGCGGTCGTGGCGGAGGCGGCGGCGGATTCAGTTGCGCCTGCGCCTGCGCAGGATGTGCCTGTGCCTGCGCCTGTGCCGGCGGCGGCCGCTGAAGTTCAAGGAGCACAGGCATCTTGCCTGTGATTTGAGGTGCCGAGAGGTGCCATGGCCTTCCAGGCCATGTCTTCGAGGTGTCACGGCCTTCCAGGCCGTGGTTTCTTCACGAACGAAACAGGACCGACCATGCCCACACCCAACGAACTACGCGCCCTCTACCAAACCCAGGCCGCGTGGTTCGCTGCCGAACGCAATCGCCTTTTGCGTAAAGCCGGTATCGCCCGTTGCCGTCGCGTCCTTGATCTTGGTACCGGTACCGGCGAATTATTGGAGAACCTGGACCTGCGTGCCGCCGGGTTCGCCATAGGCGCCGACGCCGATATACGTGTTCTTCGTTTCGCTCGCGGCAAACGCGTCGCGTGCGACGCTCGCATGATGCCCTTCGCGAACGCCACCTTCGATCTCGTGTTCACCCAGATGTTCTTCCTCTGGGCGAAACCGTTGGACACGGTACTGAGCGAGATTCGTCGCGTACTCGCTGATAACGGCTGCCTCGTCGCAGCTGCCGAACCCGACTACGGCGGAGCGATAGAGCATCCGTCACGTTCACAGGAGATTCAGAAGATCGCGGATGAACTCCGCGCGGAGGGAGCCGATGTGCGCATCGGACGAAAACTGGCGCAAGCCATGGATCGCACCGGCTTCCAAGTCGAGTGCGGAATCCACCCCGCCGATCCGCTCGCGAACGGACCAGGACAGCCATTTCAATTCACCCCGTACTTCCATTTCGTCGCGAAACGGTCTGAAAGCGGCAATCATTAGTTGTGGTGGCTGCGTCCACCCAGGCCCAGCGGGGAACCAGCACCACAAAGAAAAATGAAAAACGGCGGTTTTGG
>JAHDWY010000139.1 GCA_023384315.1 Candidatus Hydrogenedentota bacterium
CGAAAATGGGCCCACAATCGAACCATCTGCGCAAGGGAGCTGGGAGAACTACGTGAAAGCGGCCATCACCGGCCTCAACGATGCCTTAATCCTGGATGGTACCCTTGGAATGGACCTCCTGATTGATAGCAGCATACCCTCCGCCGCCGGGCTTTCTTCTTCCACGGCCCTGGTTGTCGCCAGCGCTTTCGCCTATCTTTCGGTGGCAAAGCGCCCACTCGATGAGGATGTGTCGCGGTTGCAACTGGCCGGGATCCTGGCTCAAGCGGAGCGTTACGTTGGGACCCAAGGTGGTGGAATGGACCAGGCGGTCATCCTGCTCGGGGGGCAGGGATGCGCATGCAAGGTCAATTTTAACCCGCTTCACACGGAGGACGTCCCCCTGTTTCCTGACCACACGTTTGTCGTTTGCGACTCCATGGTCGCCGCCCACAAAACCGGGGCCGCCCGCCAACGATACAACGAAGGTCCCATGACGAGCCGCCTCATCCGGGCCATGGTGGAAAAGCAAGCGCAGCGCACGTTTGGCGAGGAAATCGTGCTGCCTACCCTTGGCGAACTTTGGTTCGGTCCCCTGTGTCTGTTGGACCGGGAAGTCGAAGATCTTTTTCTCGAGACCTTTCCGGAGGAGCAGACATCTCTCGCGGCAGCCGCCCGGTTTCTCGAAGTACCTGCCGCGGAAATTCGTGAACGGTGGATCGACGACTTGCCCGAACCGGAGGGGGGATTTCGCCTGCGCGCGCGGGCGCGGCATCTTCTGACCGAATTTCAGCGCGTGGAAGCAGGGCGCGATGCGCTCGTGACCGGAGACAGCGAGACCTTCGGCCAACTGATGAACGAATCCCACGCCAGTTGCGCCGCCGATTACCAGGTAAGTTGCCCGGAACTGGATCGGCTAGTGGAACTGGGGCGTTCCGCGGGCAGCATCGGTTCGCGACTGACGGGTGCCGGCTTCGGCGGATGCACGATCCATCTTGTTCCCACAGACTCTGTAGATGGATTTAGCGAGCGGGTGGATCGCGAATACTACAAAAACGGTACCGTTGGGAGAACCGGTCAATGGGCATGCGGCGTAATCCCTTTTGTTGCCGATCCCATCGGCTTTGCTACATACTGTTGACTTGTATTCTGTGAAGTAATTGCTTAGAATGTAATTGGTTACGATAGATATGGGG
The DNA here is from genome assembly GCA_023384315.1 of Candidatus Hydrogenedentota bacterium. Classification (GTDB taxonomy): domain Bacteria; phylum Hydrogenedentota; class Hydrogenedentia; order Hydrogenedentales; family SLHB01; genus JAHDWY01. The sequence continues at coordinate 1,176 of JAHDWY010000139.1, forward strand.
CCCGCTGTCACGGCTCCATCCGATTCGCAACGTAGTTCGCTCCGGGTTTCGTTCGAGTCATTGAAAGGCCAATCCTGTCAATGACTTAAGCATAATTCGTCTTTTGACGCAGTGCGCCGGACGTGGTACACGTTTGATATGGCCCCTTGGGTCTGAATGCCGCCCGCACGGTTGAGGTGTTCCGCGGTGTTCACCCTGGACGACGGGTCAGCGTGCGTTCTGGCGCAGAACGATTTTGTGTCCGACTTGGATTCAACGTCTGCGAAGGGAGCGTGCCGTGGGTAAATACGCGTACAAGGCAATCGATGCGAACGGCAATGAGACGTTTGGCGTTCTCGATGCGGATAACGAAGCAGATGCGATCAACGAAGTCGGTCGCAAAGGGCTGTACCTAACGGAAGTCCGCCCCGCCGGCCTGGGCGACGAATGGTGGGTCAAACGGCAGGAACAGCGCAAAGTTCGCGAGGAACGGATACAACGGCGATCCGCACATCAAAAAAAGCGGCAAACGCGTCAACGCCTTGTCGTCCGTTTCAAAGATGGCCGCGTGGCGCGCGGCGTTTGCTTCGCCTTGAGTCCGCGCGAGACCACGTTTCATCTGGACGAGATGGACGAGCAAGGAATCTCTTCCGGTTCGACGACGCAGATCCGTTACGCCGACATCAAGGCGGTGTTCTATGTCAAAAGCTTCGATGGCAAATACGATCGCAGCACTCGTTACCGGGAGTGGACACCTGAAGGCAACGAAGTGGTCGTCGAGTTTTCCGATGGCGAGATAATCCGCGGATGCACGTTGCACCCGTACAACGTTGAAGACAGCCGGTTTCATCTGATCCCGACGGAAGAGAACACGAATAATATCAGCATTCTCGTTGAAGCGTCGGCGGTTGCCAATGTATATACTCCTGAAGAATATGCCGCCAAGCGCAAGGAGGAGAAAGAGGCCAAGAAATCCCAGGAAGTCGCCGACGATCTGAGCCAGGAAGAGACTATGGGCGACTTCTATTTCGAGACGCGCAACTATGCTGGGGCCCTTGAGCAGTACCGGCTGGCGGCGAAGCGGTTTCCGCATTCTGGGCGTCTTCGTAAGAAGAGTCTTGCAGCCCAATTCAACATTGGGGTGCAACACATTAAGCGTCGTGAGTATCCGGAGGCGTTGGCCGTGATGGAGAAGGTGCTTCAACTGGATCCACGCAACCAACACGCCCACAAGAAAGTGCTGCAGTTACGGAAAATCATCGATCGATCGGGACGTCATGAACGGCCCAAAGTCCAGGAGCAAGACTTCTGAAAACTACCAGTATCCGCGCCGATTCGGGGCAGGTTTTGGGGAAGGTGTCCCAATTCTAGCGCGTGCTCGGACAGCGGCTCGCCATGCGCAGAGACGCCCGGTCGTGAGTGCCAGATTCGCCTGGCGCCGATTTCAAGTAACCCTAGATGCGGCAGACGCTCGGAAGTACGGACTTTCTGCATGCCCGCCATCGCTCCCAGCGTACGCGAGTTGCGGAAACTGCCGCCAGGGAATTGTGAACCATGCAGATTGCCATCATTGCTGATCTCCACGCCAATCTGGAGGCTACCAGAGCGGTGTTCCATGAGATCGATCAGCGAAAACCGGACAAAATCGTCTGTCTCGGCGATTTGACGGGGTACAACGCTGAACCTAACGAAGTGGTCGATATCGTCCGGGAACGGCAGATTCCCACGCTGATGGGGAATCATGACGCCGCAGTCTGCGGACTGGAAGACCCTTGGTTTTTTCGCGCGGCCGCCAAACGAGTCATCGAGTGGCAATGCGAACAAGTGCGCGACGACAACCGGCGCTGGCTAGCGTCTCTCCCGGAGCAAATTACGTTTCGCGGTACCTGTCTCGGCGTGCACGGTTCCCCCAGCAGCCGGGACGACTATATCATCGACTGGCTCGACGCGATGCGCCAACTCGAGTTCTTGAACGGCCGCGACGTCACCACCTGCTTCTTCGGCCACAGCCATCGCCCCTCGTTCTTCAGCGAGAAAGGCAATACCACGACCAACTCGACCAATCTTCGCCAGCTTCATCCGGCCAACCGGTACTTCATCAATCCCGGCGCCGTCGGCCAGCCGCGCGACCGCGATCCTCGCGCGGCCTACGGGATCTTCGACGCAGAAAAGATGACATTCGAATTCTGCCGGGTGGAGTATGATATCGACGCGTGTCAGCGGAAGATCATCCAGGCAGGACTGCCCGTGGAACTGGCGAAACGACTCGCAAAGGGCAAGTAAACCGGTGTCAATCCCAAGTCCGGAACGATTTCCCGAACCCCGTACGGTCCGTGACCAACTCGAAGATCGCGAGCGCCGGAGTCTCAGCGGCTTTGCGGCGTTAGCCGCCGAGTCCCGAGGCCGTCAACGTCCGGAAACGGAGCACGACTACCGAACGGCGTTCCAGCGCGACCGCGACCGCATCCTCCATTCCAAGGCATTCCGGCGTCTCAAGCAGAAAACGCAGGTATTTCTCGCGCCCCAGGGCGACCACTACCGCACGCGACTGACGCACACGCTGGAAGTTTCGCAGATCGCCCGAACGGTCGCTCGCGCCCTGAACTTGAACGAGGACTTGACCGAAGCCGTTGCCTTGGGCCACGACCTCGGCCATACGCCCTTCGGCCACGCGGGCGAGGCGGTCCTCAATGAGGTCTTCGAGCCCGGGTTTCGTCATTTCGAGCAGAGCCTTCGCGTGGTGGACTTGCTGGAATCCACGCGGCACGGGCACGGGCTTAACCTGACCTTCGAAGTCCGCGACGGCATACTCAATCACTCGCGGAGCAAAGGGATTCTCACGGGCAAAGACAGCTCCGGCTCGGCCACGCTCGAGGCTAATGTGGTCAGCATCTGCGACGCCGTCGCCTACATCAACCATGACATCGACGACGCCATTCGCAGCGGGCTCATCACCCTCGACGATCTTCCCGGTGCCGCCATAGCCGTCTTGGGCCGAACATCCTCCGAACGGATCAACCGCATGGTTATTGCGCTCATTGAAGGATGCCGTGACGGTTCCATCGGAATGACAGAAGACGTACGAGAAGCTACGGCTGAATTGCGAGCGTACTTGTACCGGAATCTGTACCCCTGCGAAGCCATCAATAACGAGATCGAGAAAGCGAAGAAGATTCTTCGCGAACTGTATTATCATTTGCTCGCGCACCCCACCAAAGAAAGTAGCGCGGGCCAGGCCTCGGATTCTCTGGAACGGCGTACGGTGGACTTTATCGCTGGCATGACGGACTCCTACGCGTTGCAGTTGTATACAAGCGTTTTTTTCCCGAAGTCATGGCCTGCGTAATGAATTGGTGATTCATTCGGGATTGATTCGTGTCCGCTGACGCGGCTCGTCGAAGGGAGATTCGCGTGGGTGACTTGTCCGGTGAATAATCAATACACACCCCAAAACTGCGCGGGCGCAATCGGGATCGTTTCCGGGTCCGGTTTGAACCTCGACGCGCTGGTGGATCAGGTCGATCGCGTAATGCCGTTTTCCGCCTTTGACGGGATGGCTTCCGGGGCCTTGCCCGGCCACCTGCGGACCTTCACGTTCGGGCGGGTCGGGTCGGCATCCGTCGTTCTCCAATCCGGCCGCTACCATTTCTACGAGGGTCTTGGCTATCGTGCCATCACCCGGCCCGTGGACCTTCTGTACGAGTGGGGGATACGAACCATCGTGCACACCAACGTCGCGGGGGGGCTCGAACCCGATCTCGATACAGGCGCCATCGTTGCGGTGAATCGGCTTTTGACGTGGCCGTTCACGGGTTGGACGGAGCGGCCCGACACCATCGCGCCCGATCTCGTACTTGACGGTGCGGACGCAACCGGAACTTACGTCTGGGTTCATGGCCCTTCATATGAGACGCCGGCGGAAGTGCGCTTGCTGCAACGATGGGGTGGGGCGGTGGTTGGCATGAGCACGGCGCCGGAAGTGCAGCGATGCCGGCAGCTGGGCATCCGAACCGCCGTGATTTCGTGTGTTACAAACAGTTGCTGCCGCCCGCAACCGTTGACTCACGATGACGTGATCGCCGAAGCCGGGAAATCGTCGGGAAAGCTAGTCAACCTTTTGCGCCGCGCCCTTGAAAGCGGCAGCTTGCGTTAGGCAATCGGCTTTGGTGGTTCTCCGAATACCTGCGCGGAGAACCGGTACAGGCGCGTTGTAGGTTCCGCCCAAGCGCCATCAGGATATCCGGCCTTCATACAGACGGCCGAGAGAAATTGCCCGACGGTCCAGCCGTGGTCAGTGGCGACTTGGGGGAGCAGCAGTCCCCCTCGTTGATCCAGCCGTTCGATATAAAGCCCATCTCGACCGATCTGAATTTCGTCGATGTCCTGTACCCGCTTGAACGGCGTGTCCGGTGTATCGCCCGGCGTGAGGGCGGAAACTTCAATCTCGACCTCCGGCACTTCTTCGGCGGAAAGCGGTGGAAAGCGGGGATCCCGGGATGAAGCGTTGATGGCGTTGTCCCGAACGCTGAGTGCGAGAGGTTCCAGGTTCGTCGTGTGGCCGATGCAACCCCGCAACTGACCATGAAGCCGCAGTGTAACGAATGCTCCGTGATGCTCGCGCAACGTTGACGTCAGGGGATACGCATCTAACTCCAACTGGGTGCCGTCCAACACCCACCGTTCAACGGCGTCCCGTGCGATTCGGAGCAGGAGTTGTTCCTCGTCGGGCGTCAGGTAGTGTTCACTGCGGTCCAACATCGGTATCGACTGCCTCGGATTCTTCCGGCTCTGCCGGATCGTCTTGGGCGGGCGCGGCCGCGGGAATCTCTACCGCTGGCGCCGGAAGCGGCCGGGAACCGTCCACAAACGAAATTCCCCCATAACTCACGGACGTACTCGGATCCCCCGTAATTTTTGCGGATACCTGGTACCCCATCAGCAATCCCCGTGCGGCCCTCGGCAGAATGCGCATTCCGATCAGGATGGGAACCTGACCGGTAATTGGATTGCCCGTCGCCGCAAGGTATTCCTCGAAGGCTTTATACCGTCGCTCGTTTACCAGCTTAAACGCTTCCATGTCGAGTTCCGCAATGCCCCGCAGCACGTTTCGATTGAACGGCGTGAAGTTGTTCGCCGCCCCGTACCGCGTGAACTCCGATACGACCACCACCAGCGTTCGATCGTCCATGACGGCGTAGATGGATTGGGCAATGTCCTTAACCGCTTCTTCGTCCAAATTGAACTTGGACTCACCGGTGACCCGGTGCAGGTTGCGCTCCAAATCACCCACTACGATGGGCAACAGTTTGAATGTGCCCAACTGCACTTGAAGAAACGGCAACACCACGTCCCCGGCGAACTCGCGTTCGTGCAGCGGCGTGCGGTTGATCTCCGGGTCGGTATACGCGCTGTTCCGGTAGATGACCGATCGGGTGTCGATCATTGAGTTCAGCGTGATGCGATGGATTGCCGGTCCGTCCAGTTCGATGTCGCCCAAGGGCGTCCGGAAATACTGCACGGCCGGAATCGAGCAGCCCCGAAATTCCGAGAGCAACGCGGGCGACAGCAGGATAACACGATCGTACTGTCCGCGTTGCAGCGGCCTCACAGCCTCGGCGATTACCGATCCGCACATCTTCAGACTGGAGTGGGGGACAACGCACCCCACCACCGGGCCCGGAAGCGCGATTGGCTCGACTTCAGCGAGATATTGCTCCACCGCAGTGCGCAGCGCGGTCGCGTCGTCGGGATAGAGAACGCCCGCGCCAGCGGACAGCCGCACCTGCGCGGAAGCCGTGGCTGCCGCAAGCAGAAGTATCAAGATAGCAATAGTGTGAATTGGCGCCGGTCGAATCATGAGATCTCCTTGAAACCAGCATAGCATAGGCGCGGGGCTGGCAGTGCTACCCGCTGGCCGAATTGATGTGGTGAACGTACTCGACAATCGCCCGCGCCCGGTGACGATGCGTGTGACATTCCATCACCCGTTGCCGGGCCGCAAGGCCCATCGCCCGTCGGCGCGCGTCGTCATCCAGCAACGCACGGTACGTTTCCAAGGCCTCGTCCGCCGAACCCACGATGCAGATCTCTTTGTCCGGCTCAAACCATTCCTCAATGCCTTCATGCGGATTGGTCACGATGCAGCATCCCATCGCCGCCAATTCAAAAGGTCGCATGGTGGAGGAACCGCGTACGCTTGCATGCGTGGAACGCGAAATATTCAGATTGATACGGCTCCGGCAGCAGGCCTGCCGCAGGGTGTTAAAGGAAACATCTCCCAGCAGGGTGGCCTCGCCAACGTCATCCGGAAACGCCTTGCCACCGAGGAAGAAACCCACACCCGGCGCCGACCGGCTCGGCGTTCGGACCATGGCGTCAAACCAGTCCTCCCGATACTCCAGCCCGTACCCATAGAAGAACACATCGCGATCCTGCCGGACAGTAACCGGCTCGTACAGGGCCGGGTCCATACCCCAATGAACCGTGCACACGTCCCGCGCGCCCATCGACTTGAGATCGTCCGCTCCCGCGTCGGAATTGCACAGAACCCCGTCGTACTCGCTGAGGTCCGCGCCTTCATACGATTTGAATCCCGACGCGAACCCGCTGAACCGCGGCAAACTCGCCGGCACATCACCATCGAAATACAGCACCGGCACCTTGAACCGCTCACGAATCATCGTCGGCAACCCCGTGAAATGGTTCACCGGGATCGTGAACACAATGATCGCATCCACGTCCCGCTCCGACGCCAGGATGCCCGACAGCCGGTCCACCCAACGCGGCCGCACCCACGTCTCCAGGAGCGTCTTGTTGAGCCACGCGCCCGCCCCTTCCTCGGTGGACGTCGCCCCGGAACCAAACCACTTCTTCACCGCCGAAAACGCGCGGCTCTCCAGGTCGCACGGGTTCGGGTAACTCCGCCACCACGGCGTCTCGAACGCCGCGCCCATATACGGGATCGCGATGACGTCATGCCCCTCCTCATGCAACCCCTTCAGATACTGCCACCACGCCGGCGTGCACCCATACCGGTACCGAAGGTCCAACGCACTGCAAAGACAAACCAGTTTCATACCGCCATTCTAACAGGCCGCCCACCGGCGATCAGCATGGGGCGTGCAATCCTGTGCTGCGGCGCCCTCCGCCGATCGCATCGAATGATCTTGACCTGCCCGCGAGGCAGGGCTATTCTGCTGTTCGATGGAGGCAGGTCTGATGAACTACTAGATTCCGCTCATACTCGCGCCGCAGCCGGAAGGTGGTTACACCGTGACCTCGCCCGTGCTGCCGGAATTGGTCACCGAAGGCGACACGGCCGATGAGGTATTGGCGAATGTTCGCGACGCGCTCGCCGCCGTCGTCGAGGCCTACGCGGATTTGGGGCGGCCCCTTCCGCGTAACGCACAGATCCAGGACGCCTGGTAGCTAAACCTTCAGCGTCGACAAAGAAATCCAAGAAATCTGACGCTACTCACGCCAAATTCGAAATCCGAAGCACGAAATCCGAAACAAATCTCAATGTCTGAAATTCCAATGACCAAAACGGTAACAATGGCAGGCCCGAAGTCACGCCCCGGCACGATATAGTAGCGGACGGTCCACCCTCGAATCCCCTACGATTGAGCGGAATCCAGAATCCGTTGTTGCTTCATGAGCGTCATTTCGAATTTTGGTCCTTCGTGCTTGTTTCGGATTTCGTGCTTCGGATCACTACTGTCCGGTTGAGTTTTTGAAATTCAATTGGAAGCATAGTATTTACA
>JAHDWY010000140.1 GCA_023384315.1 Candidatus Hydrogenedentota bacterium
GAGTCGAAAGACCCGCAGCCCCTGCGCGTTTTCAGCGACATCGACAGTGATAACTGCATGACCTGGGAAACCACCTTGAATGTATACGTCACCGATTTCGGGCCGGGTGAGATCGGGCACAGGCGAGAGTTCGCGCTCCAAGGATGCTGACCCCGCGTAGGTGAAGACCGAATCGAGATAGTCCCGGAAATTGTCATAGCCGGCATCGGGCGCGGCAGTTCGGTTCCAGGTGACCTGATTCCCCGCGATTCGCGGTCGCATCCCGTCGCGCCAATCGCTCCAACGGGCCGTGTCGCCACTGGTGAAATTGAACTGAATGGCGTCCGGGCATTCGCTGGAGAAGAGATACTCCGCGCGTAGACGAATCACGGCGTCCGCGCATTGCTGAAGGTCGCGCGGGCCGACATCGATATCGAGGATAGCGAAATGCGCAGACTGGTTTCGTTTCGGGCTGCCATCAAAGAGAAGAACCTCCGTCTGTTCAGTCCGCAGCGGTACTGCTCTCAACCACGTTCCGAAGCTGGACTCTGGGAGCGGCATGCGGCTGAATCCGGTAGGTGGTGGGATCTCGGAAACTATCGACGGAATCTGACCTGCGGAGTTCCGGGTTTGTGGGTGCGGCAATGAACCGGCGGTCGGCACGTCGTTCCTCGGCATCTCATCGGCGCCGGTGGCGGCGTTCGCCTTCCACTTCAAATACTCAAGGACCATGGTATTTGGTTCTCTGCCGGCGTAGTGCGTATCCTTGCCGCTCTTGAGGCCAATGACCCTGAACGGGGGCCCTTGGTCTGAGAAGTCCGTGTTCACCAATGCCGTAGGATCTGCATTCCAGTCTATTTCCACACGTTTCTGCAGTTCTTCGATGCTGTCGCGCGGTCGAAACTCCACGATGGTCGTACCGTCGCGTTCTGTGGACACATTTCCCTTGTCGGCCGTATCGTACGCGCTGCGGAGGTCATCCCAACTTTTCGGCCATGCGCCGCCGTTGCGTTCCATGTGTTCGATCACGAGATCGGCAGTCCACCACACAGCGTAAGCGTCCGTTGGAATCTGAATGGCTTGATATAGGAACCACCCCACGCCGCAAAGTCCTGCGGCACCGATGGCAGTGAATACCCCGATTATCGTCCGTTTGCGTCGGCTCACAGCGATGTTCTCCCGAGGTAATTATAGCGTTCTTCAGGCTCCTATTGCGCGCTACCGTTCATGGAATTCACAAATCGACCGTGAAATGATAGCTGGAAATCCGCATGCGTTTGCGGAGGTAGAACCGGTGGGCGTCGTGGCGGTGGGTGCCGGATTCGAGTTCGAGCGTGGCGCAGTTTTCTTCGCGGGCCTTGGTGGTGAGCCAGTCGAAAAGGGCGTCGCCGTGGCCCTGGGAACGGCAGGAAATGCCGTGGCCTCCGAGGAAAGCGAGGGGAACACGGACCGGCACGGACGAACACGGACGCGGCAATGGGCCGCACGGAGGCCTCCACCTAACGCGAACGATTTGTAGGCATGTCAGCGGCAGGTTCGAGATGACACGTGCACAGATTCCGCAAGCGATGGTATGATGAATGGCAATAGAGATGTTAATCCTGGCAGCAGACCGCGGTGGAGGTGATCAATGACCCGACGGGAGAAGTTGATCGCCAAGATGCGGAGTACGCCTGCAGGAATTCGTTTCAGTGAAGTCGATGCACTGCTGAGAAATGAAGGATTTGTGTTGTTCAATCAGCGAGGCAGTCACTGCACATATCATCGGACGGACGGGCGCGTGCTGACTATTGTGCGACCGCATGGTGGCCGTAAGACGTGCTTCCCATCTGATATCAGACGAATCTTGAGGACATTGGGCCATGAACACAATTCATGAATACCGAGGCTACGTCTTTGCCATTACGTACGAGGCACGGGAGCCGGCGTATACTGTCGATTTTCCAGATATCCCAGATATCATCACCAGCGGCGAAACGCTGAGTGAAGCGTTCAGCAATGCATGTGAGGCGTTGGACTTACACCTTGAGAGCTTGCAGAAGCTCGGGAAGCGACGCCCCAAAGTGAAGCATCAGTTGATTGTGGAATCGAGTTAGCCTGATTGGACGAGGCATTTCCACACCTGCCAACACTTGGTACTCGTCATTTACGCGCTTAAACCGTCGACGCGCCTATCCGAGCAGGTTCCAGGCGGCCATGCGGACCATGTCTTTGGGGCTGTGCTTGAGTTCGAAGACGGCGGAGGCTTCGAAGCCGCTGTGCATCATGCAGTTCTGGCAGAGCTTGTCCTGGCGGGACTCCCAGTACTCCCAGTCGGTGGTGTTCCAGAACTCGTCCCAGGTTTCGAAGAAGTTCTTGCCGATGAGGTAGCAGGGGCCTTTCCAGCCGTTGGGGGTGTAGGTGACGGTGCTCCAGGGGGAGCAGTTGTAGTTGCGCATGCCCGCGGCGAACTCGAGGTACATGGGCGTTGAGCTGAGGCGGTAGCGCTTGGAAAGTTCGAGGACGCGTTTGAACTTCTCGTTGATCTGTTGGCGGCTGAGGAAGATGTCCTTATCGACACTCGAGTACTGGTAGCCGGGCGCGATGAGCATGCCGTCCACGCCGGCCGCCACGCAGACTTCGCAGAGTTCTTCCACCTCTTCCATGCTGGTTTCGCGGTAGACGGTGGTGTTGGTGTACATGTGATAGCCGAGGCGCTTGCCTTCTTTCAGCATGGCGATGGCTTCGTCGAACACGCCTTCCTTGGCGCAGACCATGTCGTGGGTCTCGCGCATGCCGTCGAGATGGATGTTGATGGTCAGGCGTTTGTGGGGATCGATCTTGCCGTAAACTTTCTTCTCCAGGCAGAGCGCATTCGTGCAGAGATAGATGTGGCGCTTGCGCGCGATGATGCCTTCAATGAGTTCCTTCAACTCCGGATAGAGCGTGGGTTCGCCGCCGCAGATGGAGACGATGGGCGCGCCGCAATCATCGAGGGCTTTGAAACAATTCTCCAATGGCACGCGATCTTTGAGTTTGCCGGTGTGCCGCTCGGTGGAACAGCCGATGCAGGCGAGATTACAGGTGTACAAGGGCTCCAGCATCATCACCATGGGGTAGCGCTTGTTGCCTTTCAGGCCGTTGCGCATCTGGTGCCTGATGGAATCCAACGTAATGTGCAAAGGGAAACGCATGGTACTGAATTATTCCTGAGGTTGCGCTGCGCCCGCCCAGCGGAGATCGGACCGATCCGACGGATTGGACCGATCGGTCCGATCCAATTCCTTGGTGCTCTGGGACACAGAGGTAGCGTCATGTTTCTTGTTATACAGTGCCAACGCCATCAACGGGAAGTAAATGGCGTAGTAGTGGTAGTGGAGATAGAACACACAGGGGAACCCGGTGCCGGTCCAGTGCTCCTCATACCACGATCCGTCCTCTTTCTGAGTTTGTAGCAGATAGGCAACGCCGCGTTGCACGCTGAGGCTGTCGTAGTCGCCGGTGGCCATGAGTCCCATGAGCGCCCAGGCCGTTTGGGATGCCGTGCTGGGGCCTTTGCCCTTCTGCTCGGGGTCTTCGTAGCTCTTGGGGGATTCGCCCCAGCCGCCATCCAGATTCTGAGTGCTGCGAAGCCACTTGGCGGCGCGCTGCACGTTCGTTTGTTCCATATCTTCGTCAACAGCTTTGAAGGCGCACAGGGCAAGCCAGGTGCCATAGATGTAATTGACGCCCCAGCGGCCGAACCACGTGCCGTCGGTTTCCTGTTCCTTCTTGAGGAACGCGAGCGCGCGGCTGACCACGGGATGGTTGCGGCCATATCCGAGGGACACCAATGCTTCGATACCGCGCGCAGTGATGTCGCTGGTGCTGGGATCGATCATCGCGTTGTGGTCGGCGAAGGGGATCTGAGTCAGGAATTCCTTGTCGCAGCCGCGGTCGAAGGCACCCCATCCGCCATCGATGTTCTGCATGCCGAGAACCCAGTCGATGGCGCGCTTGACGGCAGCGTCCTTGCGCTTGTTCAACTTCTCTTCGGCAAAGGTAACGCGCCCCAAGGTGGTCAACACTTCGAAGGTGTCGTCCATGTCGGGATAGAATTCGTTGTTGTACTCGAAATACCAGCCGCCGGGTTTGACGTGCGGATTGCGAATCTGCCAATCGCCCGGTTCCCGAACTTCCTTGTCGAGAATCCACTCGCCTGACTTGACCAAGGCCGGGTGCTGCCCGTCCAGCCCGGATTCGAGGAGGGCATGCATCACGTAGGCGGTATCCCAGACCGGCGAGAAACAGGGCTGGAGACGTACCGTATCCCCTTCTTCGATCTCCAGCTTTTCCAACTCCACGATCTGCGAGCGGGTCAAGGGATGATCATTGGCATAGCCCAAACAACGCAGCGCGATGATCGAATTGATGATCGGCGGAAAGATCGCGCCAATGCCATCGCTCTTTTCGAAGTGTTCGAGCATCCACTTCTCACAGGCCTTTAATGCCTTCTCGCGCAGCGGCGTCAGACGGGAGTTCTCGACGGTCTTCAATGTGGAGTCGATGGTCATGAAGAAGGCGGACCATTTGCCGGTCATCTGGTAGTGGTGCTCGGCGCCGTCGATGAGCAGTTCGGGAATGTAGGCATGCTCCGGCACCGGGCAGTGCGGTTTGCGCGCCCAGATGACGGCGAGCGGGACGACGATCCCGCGGCTCCACGAGGACATGTCCAGCAGATTGGCTGGCGCCCATGGCGGCAACAGGATGATCTCCGGCGGTACAGCCGGGCACTTCTCCCACGGGTATTGGCCGAAGATCGCGAGATAGAGACGCGTGAAACTGTTCGTGGCGTCAAGGCCGCCGAGTTTTCGAATGACCTCGCGCGCCTTCGCCATGTGCGGCGCTTCGGGGTCGTCGCCCAACAGCTTCAAGGTGAAATACGCTTTGGCCGAGGCGCTGACATCGGCGGGCCCACCGGGATAGATCGCCCATCCGCCCTCGGGCAGGGCCTTGCTGCGCATGTAATTCGCGGCCTTGCGCACCCGATCTTCGTGCGTCCGGCCGATGTAGTGCATGGCCAGGATGTATTCGGATTCAAGGATGGTATCGCCTTCCAGTTCGGCGCACCAATGCCCGTCCCCGTGCTGCTCCCCAATCAAGTACTGCTGCGTGGCGGCGATTGCGGTCCGGGCCCCATCCACGAGATCTTTCTCGAGCGCGATGAACTGAGACTCTTCGTGATTCGAGGTTGTAACGGCCAACTCCACTTGTCCTTTCGCTAGGGCGACCGGAGGTCGCATGAGAAGGCGGCCCCCACCTTGAGTACTAGAGAACACAAAGTGGACAGCCTGACTTCTTAAAATCTACCGATGACTCCCCCATCCGTTTCGGATGAGATAACCGGTATGCACACTATGACATCTGTTCCGCGAGGCTTTGGACCTCTCGCGGCATGGAAAAGTGCACTTTTTCAGGCGCGGCCTGAAGCGATTCCACATCCGACGCGCCGAGTCCTTGTAAGTGTCGAATGACGCGGTCGACACACTCTTCCGGAGCCGATGCGCCCGCGGTAACACCAACCGTCTCCGCGTCGTCGAACCACTCCGGGCGAATCTCCGTTTCGTCGTTAATCAAATACGCGGGCACCCCGAGGCTCTGGGAGACCTCGCACAAGCGTTGCGAGTTCGAACTATTCTGGGAGCCTGTTACGAGCACCACATCGACTCGCGCGGCCAGTTCTTTCACGGCGTTCTGCCGGTTTTGCGTGGCGTAGCAGATGTCGTCTTTGGGCGGCGATTCGATGTTGGGAAACTTGGCCCGCAGCGCTTCGACGATACGCTTCGTATCGTCCAGGCTAAGGGTTGTTTGTGTCAGGTATATCGCCTTGTCGGGGTTCTCCAGAGTCAGGGTCTCGACATCTTCGACCGTACTGACAAGATGCATGGGGGCCTCGCCCATCGTGCCCTCAACCTCCTCATGACCCGCGTGGCCGATGAGAATGAGGGAATAGCCCGCCTTCGCGTAACGAATCACCTCGAGATGGACCTTGGTCACGAGAGGACATGTGGCGTCGATGACCTGGAGATGCCGGTCCTTGGCGAGATTTCGAACGGCGGGAGATATCCCATGGGCGCTGAAGATGCAGATCGAGTCCCGCGGAATCTCTTCAACATCGTTGACAAACACGGCGCCGCGCTTCCGGAGGCGCTCAACTACGTGGCGGTTGTGTACGATCTCGTGGAAAACGTAGATCGGCGGCGGAAGGATGTTGAGTACGTGTTCGACGATGTCGATGGCACGAACCACCCCTGCACAGAACCCGCGAGGGTTCGCAAGTAGTACCCGCTTAACGGCCATGCGCCCTTCTCCTTGCCATGGAGCGCCTTCTCCTCAGATTGACCCTGCCCACACCTCGTCGGGACGGTACCGCTTTCGTATTTGACGTGGTACGCCCTTTACAGGATTCGCGGAAGTCCGAGATTCCTGGCCGGAGTCCTGCGACTGCACCCGGCGGTGGCCGGGATGAAGTAGATTGCGATCACCCACTGTGAATTCCCAAGGGGACCCCGTTAACCCAAGCCCGAACCCAGTCTACACAGGTTCTTCGTGGGAGTCAAGTCAAAGCAGGGCACTAGGTTGTGTAGAAAATCACCACCCGCAGGCACGGCATCGAATCCATCAATTTACGCGGCCACAGCACTTTTTGTACTTTTTACCGCTCCCGCACGGGCAGGGGTCGTTTTGCCCAACCGCCGGCTCCGTCCGCCGTATCGGCATGGCCTTGGGTTTGTCGGGGTCCGTCTTCGGATCTGCCGGCGTTGCGGCCGCGGCCGCAGACTGACCCGCCAGGTTGAACCGGCTCGTGTCGTAGGCGGCGAAGCTCCGGTCCTGCTGCTTGTTGGCGCCGATCATGCTGTATTCCGAGATGCGGGCAAAGGGGTCGTTCTTGGCGGTGAGGGTCCCCTGACGCGCATCGGCGATGCGTTTCTTGCGGACCTCGGGGTCTGTCACCCGGAACAAGGTCTGAATGACCGTTTCCTCGATGTTCGACATCATCGTTTCGAACATCTCGAAGCCTTCCGTCTTGTACTCGACGAGGGGGTCCTTCTGACCGAAGGCGCGCAGGCGCACGGCTTCGCGCAGGTAGTCCATGGAGTAGAGATGATCGATCCACTTGTCGTCGACGGCATCGAGTAGCGCCATCTTTTCCCAGTTGTGTACCAGCCCCCGCGCGAGCTTCGGGAAGTCGATGTGGGATTCGTCGCCGCCGATTTGTTCGCGGAAACTGTTCCGGTACTCTTCGGCGATGAGGCCTTCGCGCCTCTCGTATTCTTCGTTGACCTGGTCGAGCAGTTCTTCAACCAGCGGCTTGGCATTCCCCTCGGAACCGGCCAGGTCCGGTTCGAAACCGAAGAGGTGAGCGAAGCGCGCTTCAAGCCCTTCCAGGTCCCATTCTTCGGGCAAGACATCTTCGGGGGCGTATTGATCGATCATTTCGACGACGACATTCTCGAACATGTTGTGAATGCGATCGGTGACGTCGCGGTCTTCGAGGACTTCGCGGCGCATGCCGTAAATAATCTGCCGCTGCTTATTGTTGACGTCGTCGTATTGCTTGAGGTGTTTCCGGATCTCGAAGTTGTATTCCTCGACTTGGCGCTGTGCGCGTTCGATGGACCGCGAGACCATGCGCTGGCCGAGGGGTTCCTCGTCCATATCCTGCTGACTGCCGGTCCATTCCAGAAGGCGCTTGACCTTGTCGCCGCCGAAGAGCCGGGCGACCTCATCTTCCAGGCTCAGGAAGAAGCGGGTCGTGCCCGGATCGCCCTGGCGGCCGCAGCGGCCGCGAAGCTGATTGTCGATGCGGCGCGACTCGTGGCGTTCGGTGCCGATGATGGCGAGGCCCCCCAGTTCGCGTACGCCCTCGCCGAGCTTGATGTCCGTGCCGCGGCCAGCCATGTTTGTGGCGATGGTGATGGCGCCCTGCTTGCCGGCGTTACTGATGATGGCGGCTTCCCGTTCGTGGTGCTTGGCGTTGAGTACCTGGAAATCCTGGATCCCGCGCTCTTCAAGCATCTGGGCGACCAGTTCGGATTTCTCGATGGAGACGGTACCGACGAGGACGGGCCTGCCGGACTCGTGGATGTAGGCAATCTCGTCCACCACGTGTTTGAACTTGCCCATCTCCGTCGCGAAGACCAAATCGGTCTGATCATCGCGGATCAGCGGCAGGTTAGTCGGGATCTGGACCACGTCGAGGTTGTAGATTTCGGCAAACTCGTGGGCTTCCGTGACGGCGGTACCGGTCATGCCGGCGATCTTGTTGTAGAGCTTGAAGAGGTTCTGGTACGTGATGCTGGCGATGGTCTGGGTCTCGAACTGGACCGCGACGCGTTCCTTGGCTTCCAGGGCCTGGTGGAGGCCGTCGGAGAAGCGGCGGCCTTCCATGGTGCGGCCGGTGAACTCGTCGACAATCAGGACTTCCCCGTTCCGCACGACATACTCGTCGTCCCGTTTGTAGAGGTTGTGGGCGCGGATGGCCTGTTCGATCATGTGGACCACGCCGAGCGAGTCGGAGGTGTAGAGATCTTCGACGCCCATCAGGCGTTCGGCCACGGCCATGCCGTCTTCAGTCATCAAGACATGGCGGTGTTTCTCTTCGACTTCGTAGTGCGTGCCCTTCTTCAATTGCCGGACGACATCGTCGACCTTGTAATAGAGGTCGGTGCTCTTCTCAGGGCGTCCGGAGATGATGAGCGGTGTCCGCGCCTCGTCCACGAGAATGGAGTCGATCTCGTCGATGATGGCGTAATTCATCTTCCGCTGCACCCGGTGATCGGGCCGGCGGGCGATGCTGTTGTCGCGAAGGTAGTCGAATCCAAACTCGTTGTTGGTGCCG
>JAHDWY010000141.1:0-1956 GCA_023384315.1 Candidatus Hydrogenedentota bacterium
CATCGGCGTAGGTCATGCGGCGGCCAAAATGACCCTGGGCCAGGTTTCCGAAATTCTCGTGATTGGCGGTTTGGGTTATCTGATTGCGCGGGCCGGTTTGAAAGGCGCATTGCTCGTCGGACTCGTGGCGCAGACCCTGCGGTTTGTGATATTCGCGCTCGAGCCGAGTATGGCGCTGCTCGTGTTCGGCGTTGCGCTGCATGGCGTGACCTACGGATGCTTCTTCATTGTGGCGATGATTTACGTGGACAACCACTGCGACCGGACCAATCGCGCGAGCGCGCAATTGCTGCTCAATTCCGTCATCGCGGGCTTTGGCAATCTCTTGGGCAGCTTACTTGCCGGCGCTACCGCCCAATCGCTGACGGCTGCGGGAACGCGGCTGATCGATTACGAGCGGTTCTGGATGATCCCGGCGGCTGCCTGCGCGATTCTGACGCTTGGGTTCAGCTTCTGGTTTCGCGAGGAAAAGACGGGGCCTGTCTAGAGGGACGCGAGCCACGCGCGCATTGCCGCGGGGTCTTCGCCGAACATGAGGGAGCCGGGCACGATGTAGTCGGCGCCCGCTTCGTGGATCACGGGTACCGTGTGGCGGCGGATTCCCCCGTCGGCTTCGACCTCGGCGGCGAGTCCCCGCTCTTGAATGATCGATTGGGCCGCGCGGATGCGGTCCGGCACGGAGGGATCCATGCCTGCGCCTTTGATGCCGATCTCCGTCCCCAAGAGGCACACGATGGCCAGTTCCTCCCAATAGGGGTCGAGCATGTCGAGCGGCTGCGACAGACTTAGCGAAATGCCGGCAAAGGTGTCGTACGCTTTGATCGCGTCCAGGACCTTACGCGGGTCGTCGTCGCTGTCCAGGTAAATGATGAAGCCGTCCGCGCCCGCTTCGGCGAAGGGTTCGATCCATTGCAAAGGATGCGTCGTCATGAGATGGACTTCGAAGGGGAGCTTCGTATGCTTCCGCATGGCCTTCACCTGATCGGGGAAGAACAGCATGGTGGGCGTGTAGTGCCCGTCCGCCACGTCGATGTGGAACCGCTCGGAATAGGGTTCGACGCGTTTGATTTCCGATTCAAGATTGCTCAGGTCGGCCGACCAGAGGGATGTGGAACACTTGAGCATGAATACCTCGCGGGTTAGTTGTCGATTCGCCGGTTGATGAAGTGGAGGATGCAGGTTCGCACGTCCTTCTCGTGGGAAGAGGCATCGACGGATTTGGGTGTAACCTCGCGCAGCTCCGCTCCGGGAATGGCTGCGGCGAGCGTCTCGCCAAAGGCGAAAGGATGAACGGGATCCTGCCGGTTGGCAAGCACCAGGGTCGGAACCGCGATACTTGCCCAAGCCGCGCGATCGCGACAAGGCGAGTCCGCCGGTATGCGCTCGAGTTTGGCCAAGGTTTCCACCGCGCGCGGATGCTCGAACTGACTGAGTAGCGATTGGGCCACGTCGGGCGACTCGTCCACGATCGCGGCGTATCCCGTGGATTGGAGAAATCGTTCGCGCCCGGCGTCGCAGCCGTGTTCGCGAATCAGCGCGGCAACGTGCTTCAGGACGGCCAGGTTTTCCGGGTTCGGCCGATCCAACCAGGCAGGGCGCGACAGGATGAGCCCGCGAATCCGCTCTGGATAGCGCAGCGCGAGGTTGAGCGAAATCGCCGCACCCATGGAAATCCCGCCGACAACCGCCTGGGAAACGTCCAGGTGGTCCAATAGCGCGACGACATCGTCTGCAAATTGCCCGATCGACAGTTTCGATTCCGGACCGAGGGGTCGCGTCTCGCCGTGGCCGCGGCAGTCCAGGGAAATCATGCGAAAGGGCGGGCCCGCCTGGAGAACGTCCGCGAAGAATCCTAGCGGTTGATTGACGTCCCCGCCGAGACCGTGCTGAAACACGAAGGGCAAACCGATACCGGTATCGACGTAGTTGAAGTGGATACCGTCTCGATCAAACGCC
>JAHDWY010000141.1:1966-8833 GCA_023384315.1 Candidatus Hydrogenedentota bacterium
CATCCGTCTGCTCCCGATCGCGTTCCGCGTGTGCTTTCAGCGCGTCAAGCTTGCCACGGAGAAAGGCTACGCTACCATCGACTTGGTCCTCTGTGAGCCCGTGCAGGATGAGCGGTCCGTGATACCCGATTCGTTCCAGCAATCCGATGTACCGGTCGTAGTCGAGGCGACCGGTGCCCGCCGCTTGGTTACCTGCAGCGCCATCCTGGCTCAAATCCTTGGCGTGGGCCAAAACAATGGCGTCACCAAGCAGATCGAAGGCTTCGTCGAGGATTTCTGCCATACGCGGCAGATCGCCTTCATGAAAGAGATTCGCGGGGTCGATGACGACTTTGAGATTCGAGGAATGCATCTCGTCGAGCAGGCGCCGGGCTTTCTTCGCGGAATCGACCACGTTGGACAGCTCAGGCTCGAAGGCGAAATTGAGCTGGTACTGCGCTGCAATGTGCAGGGCTTCGGCCATGGCGGCGCGCATGTCCGCCCATGCGCCAGGCGAATCGTTGTCGCGGTGCCGGCGCCACATGTCCTTGGGATCGCGGGTTCCGGTACTTAGCGTTACGATGGACGTTCCCAAGCGCTTGCACACCCTCGCCAGTTCACTCAACCTCGTCAGGCCGTCAGTTCGCGTCTGATGGTCCGGATGGATTATGTTAAACGTGCCCGACACGGCGGCCATGACAATGCCCCGGGCGCGCAAGGCTTCGCCGATTTGATCGGCGTGATCGTTTTCGATGAACTCGGGAAGGGAAGGCAAACCCGCGCAACTCATGTTGAACTGGACAGAGCGAATGCCGTGTTGCAGCACGGAATCCAATATCGCTTCCAGAGTTGGCCGTTGAAAAGTCTTGGCGAAAATCCCTACATGCATGACTAGACCTGCCCGGATACGTCCTGGAGACGCACCCTTTCCCCCGTTTCGACGGATCGCGCGATGGCCACCATGGCGCGCATCCCTGCGGTTCCGTCTTCGACATCGGCGCCCAGCATGGGGATACCATGGAGCACCGCGTCGGCAAACCCCTCTAACTGCAACTTGTATGTAAACGCGTCTTCCCCGATAACGCGCCGGACCTGACGATCCCTTACCGAGAAACACTCGACGGTACCGCACTTGTAATACCAGGGCAGGGGGACGTCGCCGAAGACGCTGCCAAACTCGCCGTAGATCTGAAAGCCTTCACGGAAATCGCCGCGCAGTGGAACGGTCAGGTCCAGATGCCCCGCGCTTCCGTCCGTAAAATCAACGTTGACGAACCAGCAGTACGCGTCGAAGCGCTCGACGAGGCGCGCGTGTACCGAGTCGATGGGACCCGCAAGAAAGCGCGCGGTGTCGACAAGATGGCTGCCGTGGGCCAGCATGAAGTATTGGCGCTTATTCGCCTTGGGATCGCCTCCAGGACGGCGCGCCTGAGCGCTGGTAATGGGGAGCGGTTGCAGATTGTCGGTCATCGTGTAGCGGAGCGTCGAATCGCAGTACCAGCCTTTGTAGGCCATCAGGCCCCCCATTTCCTCCCGGATGAAACGGTGCGCGAAGGTCACACCGGGGTCGAAACGCCGGTTGGTGCCGACTTGAAGCACGAGTGACGCGGCGCGCACTTCTTCGCACAGCGCTTCGCATTCTTCCACATTGACGCCGAGCGGTTTCTCGACAAGCACATGCTTCCCCGCGGCGATGGCCTGGCGGCACAAGGGTACATGGAAGGCGTCGGAGGTCGCGATGATGACCGCGTCGACTCTGGGGTCGGCGAGCATGGCGTCAAATTGATCATAGGCGACTTGCGGCTCGTGAATGGCCTTCATCTTGGCGAGCAGGTCGGGGGCGGCGTCGCAGATGGAGTACAACTCGGTGTTGCGGCCCTTCCGACACGCGTCGAAATGGGCGAATTGGGCAATGGGGCCACAGCCCAATACCCCAATTCTCAGCAGCCGTTTTTCCTTCTGAATCACACCAACCCCGGATACCGTTGCTTCAGCGCCGCAGAGAGCGCGGTTAATTTCCGTCGTTCGGCGACACCCGCCAGCGCGCCGGTATGCTCCTCCGCGGTCACGCCGTTCAATTCCCCACTCTGATGAACTTCGAGGGCCTGCATCATGGCTTCAGCGCCGCGCTTCGGATCGGTCTTGCCTTCGTCGTTCTTGATGGAGTTAATGGCGGAACCGGCGAGGAACAAGACGCCCTCGGTGATGCCGCGGGCATCCACATCCTGCAGATTTAGACCGATGTTGCCCTGATCCAATCCGCCCGCGCGGACGATCATGGTCGGTCGAATGCCGGGCAACGGCGCGGACAAGACGTCTTCCGAAGCCCGCCACTCGTCGCCGTAGGGACGCAGGAAGGGCTCGCCTGCCTTGAGCGGCGCGGTCTGCCGGAAGTCGATCCCGTCGAGCCGGGCGAAGAGGTCGATCACCTCCCTCCAGATGGCGCGCGACTTGACGCCGATTCCTGCGTTGTGACCATAGATGGCGGGAGGCGTCTCCAGGTGCTTCGTGGCTTCGCGCACCATGCGTACCGCACCGGTTGCGAAAGTTTCGCTGAACATGAGCGCGGTTGCGCCTGCTTCGAGGGCGGCATGCGCCGTATCCAGGATTTCGTGAGGCGCGCCGGTAATGTGGGAGGCGAAGAGCAGACCCAAGCCACTACGCGCGTCCTTGGCGCGCTCAATTGCCGCGGCGGCGCGGCGCGCGCGCTCAGCCACGGGGGAATAGTCGAGGTTGGGATACAAGTCCTCGTCTTCTTTCACGAACAGGAAGAGCGGGCACTGGGCCGCTTCCGCGACGAGAAACTCCACATCGTCGGGCGTAATCCCGGCGGTGGGTTTGAGAATGGTGCCGAAGGCGGGCTGGTCGGGCGCAAAGCCGGTTCGTGCGCGCACGCCGGCGGGACCATACGCGGGCCCGGGAAAGGTCCGGATAATGTGTTCCGGCATTTGAATGGCGACGAGCCGCGCGTCTTGCCGTTCGTAGAGGTCGAAGATCCCGGCGCCCGCAAGGGTATGGAGCACATCGCAGGACGTGAGATGTCCATCCGGTTGGACCATCATCTTGAGCGGGAAGGCAACGTGCGCCAGCCCGAGACGTCCGGTGCTGTCGAACGCGTCGATGCCTGCAGGCTTCGCAGAACACTGGTCGAGCAGAGAACCCGGAGGCGGATTCTTCACCCCGCTGGCGGCGAGATAGCTGATCTCCTCCGCGGCGCCTTCGAGTTTGGTGGAGCGCAGCGCGAAGAAGTAGGTGGCGACAATGTAGTCGTCGAGGATCGGCGGTGGCGATTCTGCCAGTCGTTCGCTGACGATTCGGCGGATCAACGCTTCCCGCGCGTCCACGTCCTGCCACAGAATCTGCGCGGAATCCTTGTCGACGATATTCAATCCCACGTTCCCAACCCCTCGAATAACCTGGATGGATCGAGCATACCACAGCGTACACTCCGAGTCTAAGCGCCCTTTTTCCTCCTGCCTCGAATGAGTAGAATCGGTGGTATGTAACGATAGCGCGAAGGGAGAGTAATGCTGACTTCAAGTATTAAGCTTGTGATCTTCGACCTCGACGGCACGCTGTTTCAGGCGCGGCGGGTAACGATTCCTGCCGTGCAGGAGACCTTCGCCGCCAATGGACTACCGGTGCCAGACGCGGAAGAGATTGGCGCGTACATCGGGAGGCCCGCCGCGGAGTACCATGCCTGGCTGGCGGGGTTTTGCGAGCGGGAGAGGGTTCACGCGATCGTGGCGGAAACGGACCGCCGGGAACTCGAGCTTATCGGAGAGGCGGGTTGCCTGTTTCCCGGCGTACGCGAAATGCTGGCCGAGTTGCGCGACTCAGGATTCCGGCTGGCCATGTCGTCCAATGCGCCGGAAGATTATTTTGAGGAAACGCTGTCGACACAGAATCTGCAGGACTACTTCTCCCCCGCGCTTTGCAGGGGTACGCGGTTTGCCAGCAAGGTTGAAATCGTCAGGACTATTCTTGACCAAACGCCTACTGACCGCTTCGCGGTCGTCGGCGATCGCCACGACGACATTGAGAGCGCTCGCGCGTTCGGAGGGCGTGCCGTTGCCGTCACCTACGGGTTCGGAACACGGGAGGAGTTGGCCGGAGCCGATGCGTTTGTAGACGCGACGGCAGAAATCGCAGGAGCGGTTCAGTCGCTGCTAGGCTAGTCCGTGGAATACGGCGCTACCGGTCCCGGTCCATGATGTATCGCGCAAGCGCGCGGAACGCGTCCGCCTCGGGGCCGAACACCTCCAACGCACCGATGGCAGCCGCGACGGACTCCTCGCCTAATGTGCGCGCGCGGTCCAGCCCAACAGCCGCGGGATAGGTCGATTTGTCGCGCGCAATGTCGCTGCCGATGGGTTTACCCAGGGCCGCTTCCGTACCAATGACGTCGAGTACGTCGTCTGCAATCTGAAACGCGAGCCCGATATGGTCGCCGTAGGCGGTCAATGCGCCCATAGCTTCGTCGTTCGCGCCGCCCAACAGCGCGCCGGTGCGTACGGATACGCGGATGAGCGCGCCGGTCTTACGCGCGTGAAGTCCTTTCAATTCATCGACGGAAAGACGCTTTCCTTCGCTTTCCAAATCGATGACCTGTCCGCCCACCATCCCGGCGACGCCGGCGGCCTGTGCGATTTCCCGAACCACACGCGCGTCACCCGAACTCGCGGCTACGTCGAACGCCATCGTCAACAAAGCATCGCCTCCGAGAATCGCCATGGCCTCGCCGAAGACCCGGTGCGCCGTTGGTTTTCCGCGCCGGAGATCGTCGTTGTCCATGGACGGCAGATCGTCGTGCATCAAGGAGTAAGTGTGGATCATCTCGAGGGCGCAGGCGGCGGGCAACGCGGGCGCGTCGTCGCCGCAGACGATCTCGCACGCGCCCAGGGCAAGCCCGGGGCGTAGCCGCTTCCCGCCAGCGAACAGACTGTAGCGCATGGCTTCCAGCAGCGTCGCAGGGGTGTCCACCCACTCGGCAAAGCACTGTTCCAATGCGGCCTCAGTTCTTGCCGCCTTACTCGCCAGGTATTCCGGCACCGCAATTAACAACCTGTATTCTCCTATTTCAATGTTCCCCGGCGCTGCGTTTTCCGGGATAACCCGGGAACCGTCAATCGCCTCACTATGACGCGATCGGAGTGTAGACGGACGCCACCCCCTGCGCAACGAGGAGTCAGCTTACGCGAACGGACGACACCTCGCAAAAAAAAGGCACGCCAGGCGCCGAATACTGCCATCGGCTTCCTAACGTGCACACGAATACTTCGACTTAACCGGGTACCGGTCCTTTCGGACTTCCCGCCAACTGTTACGGTGCAGTATCAGTAAATGGCGGGGACGGCTCGAACCGGAACCATCTAGACTCGGGTTACCCCGATCGCTTATTTCCGGCGCCGGCGGGCGACGGACTTCTTTTTCGCAGCGGGCTTCTTCTTCGCCGCTGCCTTCTTCTTCGCGGCCGGCTTCTTCGCCGCTGCCTTCTTCTTTGCAGCCGGCTTCTTCTTCGCCGCTGCCTTCTTCTTCGCAGCCGGCTTCTTCTTCGCCGCTGCCTTCTTCTTCGCAGCCGGCTTCTTCGCCGCTACCTTCTTCTTGGCCGCAGGCTTCTTCTTCGCCGCCTTTTTCTTCACTGCCATTCCTTATTCCTCCTTTCGAGCTGCCTCTTTTCCTCCGACCCTGCCGGGCATCAATCCAGCCACCACAGGTGGCCACCCGAGATCAGGACCGTTCCCACGGGTGCCCGTGGGACGCTCAACCAGCGAACTCGCGTTCGCGATGGTTCAACTGATGCATCGCCGCGGTGTTCGGGTGCAACGAACTCCTGCAACGTTGACTATAGCGCAAGGCCTTTCGGAACCGTACTCCGGCGCCGCGCCCGCCACCTCCTAATGTCTCAAGCCGGACATGGGGGTTTCGAATCGACGTTGGACAGGTTTGGACGGATAAGTTCCCCCACGAGGATGAGAGCCGAAGACGGGAAGGGTGCAAGCGTGAGCGGTTTGCCGTTCCGCCCGATCGCACGTCAGGTGCTCCCTCCGCGAGATTTGGGATGCGCATCCGTTCAAACGCGACCACTGCGTGTCGACTCGAACCGGGCATCGTACGCTGTTTTGTTTAAAGTTGCCCGCGCCACAGGTACGTTCCGATCGTTCTTCAACTGTATTCATGATCGCCGCGTTTGCGATCATTTCCTTGCCGCTACAACTGTTCTCGACGGCTGCAAACACGTATCGTCATGCAGCGTCTACATATGTGTGTATCAAACAATTAAAAAAATAGCAAGCATTTTTTCTCGAATCGGCGGAAATTTTTCGGGACTTTTGGGCCCTCGCACGCCCTCTTGATCCATTCGCAACCGGTTCTCTCGCGTCTCTTCGCCCATACCTGGTGTTTCGTCGCAACGCAAATCGACATCGAGATCGTGCAACGATCGAGGAAACACAGCGCACGGTTTCAATCACGGATCGCCCCGTATTTCCTTGCTGAAACGCAGATCGCACTCGATGTGAGAATGCCGTATTCGTTGACGACTCAACGGCGCTATGCTACATTAACCTCCGTCGCCAGACGTCTTGACGGTTTCGGCGGCGGGCGACAAGGTGTGGGATTCGGGGCATCAATTTCATCGTTCGTGGCGGCAACTTTCAAATCGGGCCGCCGAGGAAACAACGATAGGTCGGGCGGCGCCTGGCCGCAAAACTCGGAGGTGAGAAAGAGCGATGGCAGACACAGTGGAAGGATTCTTTTCGGAGCTTCAGGGCAAAGTCGACCCCGCCAAGATCAGCGGGATGAACGCGACGTACCAGTTCGCGATCACCGGCAATGGCGGCGGCGAATGGTACGTGGCAATCGCCGACGGAAAGGCGGAGGTTGCCA